>CAYGTD010000338.1:0-3787 GCA_964352725.1 uncultured Roseivirgaceae bacterium | reverse complement strand
TCTCGAGGCTTAAAAGTATTATTTTTTATTTCAGGTTAGTCTTTCTTTTTACCTGAAGGCTTTTTAGCACCTGATCCAGCGATTGAACTTCTCATATCTGTATCAGCTTCAATATTTTGAAATTTGTAGTAATCCATTATTCCAAGGTTGCCACTACGGAAAGCTTCTGCAATTGCTTTTGGCACTTCAGCTTCAGCCAAGATTACTTTGGCACGAGCTTCCTGCGCTTTAGCAAGCATTTCTTGCTCTTCAGCCACAGCCATCGCTCTTCTTTCTTCAGCCTTCGCTTCAGCCACCTTTAAATCAGCAGATGCTTGATCTGTCTGAAGTTTCGCTCCAATGTTTGCTCCTACATCTACGTCAGCAATATCAATAGAAAGAATCTCAAAAGCAGTTCCAGCATCTAGACCTCTTTGAAGAACCAGTTTGGAAATCTTATCAGGATTCTCCAATACTTCTTTATGAGAAGCTGCAGAACCAACAGAAGTTACAATCCCTTCACCAACTCTTGCCAGAATAGTTTCTTCTCCAGCTCCACCTACTAGTTGTTTGATGTTTGCTCGAATAGTAACTCTTGCTTTAGCGACTAATTGAATACCATCTGCGGCAACAGCTGCGACGGAAGGAGTATTAATCACTTTAGGATTTACAGAAACTTGCACAGCTTCAAATACATCTCTACCAGCCAAATCAATGGCTGTGGCTTGCTTAAATGTCAGGTCAATATTTGCCTTATCAGCAGAGATCAATGCTCTGATAACTTGAGGGACATTTCCACCTGCTAAGTAATGTGTTTCTAAATCTTGTGTCCTCAGTTGTCTCCTAGCTTCTCCTTCTACTTCTTGAATGGAAAGGCCTGCTTTTGTTGCAGTGATTAGTGAATTGACAATCACTGAAGGAGGCACTTTTCTAATACGCATGAAGAATAGTTCAAAAAGACCAACTCTTACGTTAGTTACCTGTGCTGTAATCCACAATCCTACAGGGATGTAGTAAAGCAGGATGAATAGAATAATGACCCCAATGATCACCATTACTACTGTTATGATACTTAAATCCATTTCTTTCTTTTAAATAGGTTTTACAATAATTTTTCCAGATTCCATGGTTAGAATCTCTACTTCGGTATTTTCTTTCACAAAGTTCCCATTGGATCTTACCTCAATAATTTCTTCATTAAAAAGAGCCTTTCCAATAGGTTTAAGTGAAGAGGTTGTTACTCCTTTATCACCAACATGTAAGTTATAATCATATTCATCATTTACCCTGCTATTGTGTGTTTGTTTTAGCGAGAATCGTTCCCATGATTTTCCTCTCAAAGCGAGAGTAAGACCAAGAATATTTCCAATGACAGCAGCTATCATCACAATAACTCCTGTATCTGAACCAAAATAATCATAGCTCAGATAAACACCATAAATGGAGATTCCAGCGCCAATTGATCCAGCTATAAAAATTCCAGGGATGAATATAACTTCAGCTATAACTAGGAAAATCCCTACCAATAGTAACCCAATAACGGTGATCCATTCTGCCATATTTTAATACGATTTTGCGAACAATACTTGTCCTTTTGAAGGCTTACCAGTAAAGATACATGTTCCTTCTTTGCTAGCTCTATCCATAGGAATACATCGTATAGTAGCCTTTGTATCATTTTTCACTTTTTCCTCCGTTTCAGCAGTGCCATCCCAGTGAGCGTATACGAATCCTTTTTCTACCAATTCTAAAAACTCCTCATAGGTATTTGCTTCAAAAGTATTTTCTTCTCTAAATAAACTTGCTTTTGAATAAATATTTTTCTGAATATCCTCCATTAAGAATTGGATATGCTCTACTGCAGATTCAATAGGATGAAATGATTTTTCTTTGGTATCCCTCCGGGCGATTTCAACAGTTCCTTTTTCCAAATCCTTAGGTCCAATAGCCAGCCTTACTGGAACACCTTTCAGTTCATATTCGGCAAATTTCCATCCTGGCTTATGTGTATCTCTATTATCGAATTTTACAGAAATACCTTTTGATTTTAGTTCAGCAATGATCGGATTGACTACCTCCGTAATTTGCTCTAGTTGATCATTTTTGAAGAAAATAGGAACAATCACCACTTGTATAGGCGCCAACTTTGGCGGAAGTACCAACCCTTCGTCATCAGAATGTGCCATAATCAGCGCACCCATTAATCGTGTGCTTACTCCCCACGAAGTACCCCACACAAGCTCTTCTTTCCCTTCTTTATTAGCAAACTTTACATCAAAAGCTTTGGCGAAATTTTGGCCTAAAAAATGAGATGTACCAGACTGTAATGCTTTTCCATCTTGCATCATTGCTTCAATACAATACGTATCTACAGCTCCAGCAAATCGCTCACTCTCTGTTTTTACCCCTTTTATAACAGGCATAGCCATATACTCTTCAGCGAAAGTGGCATATACATTAAGCATTTGAATAGTTTCATCTACTGCTTCTTGCTTTGTAGCATGAGCGGTGTGCCCCTCTTGCCATAAAAATTCTGCTGTTCTTAGAAACAAACGAGTTCTCATTTCCCATCGCATTACGTTTGCCCATTGATTAATGAGTAAAGGAAGATCTCTATATGATTGAATCCAATTTTTATATGAATCCCATATCACCGTTTCAGAGGTAGGTCGGATGATCAATTCTTCCTCCAACTTTGCATCAGGATCTACAATTACTCCTTTTCCATTCTCATCATTTTTTAATCGATAATGAGTAACCACAGCACATTCTTTAGCAAACCCTTCTACATGATCCGCTTCTTTACTTAAAAAAGATTTTGGAATCAGAAGTGGAAAATAGGCATTCTCATGACCTGTATCCTTAAACATTTGATCTAAGGTTTGCTGCATCTTTTCCCAGATGGCAAAACCATAGGGTTTTATAACCATGCAGCCTCGTACGGGAGAATTTTCAGCTAATCCAGCCTTTTTTACAAGTTCGTTGTACCAAAGGGAGTAATCTTCTGAACGTGAAGGAATTGCTTTTGCCATGTAGCTTTTCGTTTTTGGTATAGAGTTTGCATAACTCTATGTAATTCTTTTAATGGAGGGCAAATATAGGTTTCGTGATGCAACCGATTCTCCTTAAAAGTAGTTTAATCATTAAATTGTATAATTATGAGACCACTTTACAAAAACACACTCGCATTAGCTCTTTCAGCTATCGCCGTTTTTTCATTCGGTCAGGAAGTTGACGACCTGTACTTCACTAAGAAGGATCGAACAAAGGTGAAACCTGTAGAGGAAACGTCTTCATATACTTATAATAATGAGGTGAACTCTGAAGGGGTTTCTTTCCTAAGAAGACAAAATCAATTGCTACCTGTAGATAATTCTACAACAGAGGTAAGTGAGGAGTCAATAGCGAAGTATAGGAAAGATGTGCCAACTCAAGAAAGCTATTCAAATAATGTTAATCCTAATTTCAGTAATCCAAATGATACTTATTACGAGGATGAGTATTACTACGACGATGGCTATACAGACCGTGATGTAATAGTGAACAATTATTATAACTATCCAGCTGGTAACAGATTCAGATCCGGATGGAATGTGGGATTTAATACGGGATGGAATAACTGGGGATGGGGCAATGGTATTTCTATTGGATACGGTTGGAATAATTATGATCCGTGGTTTGATCCTTTTTATGCCAATAACTGGGGTTGGAATGCAGGATGGGGTTGGAACGCTGGTTGGGGCTGGAATGCTGGTTGGGGCTGGAACAACTGGGGCTGGGGAGGTGGATGGAATTCCTGGAATAGACC
>CAYGTD010000337.1:0-3788 GCA_964352725.1 uncultured Roseivirgaceae bacterium | reverse complement strand
TATCTACTGCTAAAGGGCTATATTTAACCTCTATATCTAAGCGCTCATTTGGGGCAATTGTCTGATTTGTCACAGAAAGACTAAAAGGACCGGTTAATGATGATGCAACGAAAACTTGGGGCTGATCCGTGCCATTAAAGATGGATATTATTTTAGTGTCCGTATCACCAATGTCTGTATCTTCAAAGTCTAGTGTGCCTGAAACTTGAATATCCGGTGATAATTCAGCTGCAACGACTGAATAGTGATCCAAATTCCCCCTTTGGGTCCACTCTGACAGTCCGTTAAATCCTAAAGTAATAATGTCTTCAGGAATGAATTGTTTCGAAAATACTTTGAGCATTTTGCCTTGTACATTAAAAGTCCAATCGGTGAGTTCATATTCATCGCTGAGCCATTTTGGAATTGGCTTTATCGCATCATCAAACGCGATGAATATTTCAGATGGTTTGTTTACTTCAAACGAAAACATATCAGACTTTCCTTCGAAATGACGTAAGAGCATTGACCAAGGAATTGATAAGAATTCTCCGCTCATGATGGACTCATTGTCGGATTCGAAAAACAAGCGGCTATCAGGCACTCCAGGATTTAGAATTGTACCAAATTCAGGACTCTTTATTAATCCCACATCAAAATATCCGACCTCTCTTTGTATATTCTTGAATATATTGATGTTTTCTAAGTGAACAAAAGAAGTGACTCGAGCATATCCAGATTCGCCTGCTCCATGCCATTCAAATTCATCAAACCCAATTGTTGAATTTTCATATACTAGATTATTCAAATCAGAGGAAGAGATGAGCTGATTCTCCTTCACATTATTATCGTTCAATTTCAATGTCCCATTCACGGGCAGCTTCCTTATTTCAATTTGCGTCAATGTTCCTTTTGAGAAATGAGACTGAAAATCATTCACAGAAAAGTTGTAGCTCGTTTGATAGTCATTTTCCACCCTAAACGTTTCAGATTCTTGAACGAACGAAGTTGGCTTGTAAACAGAAACAACCACCGATGGATGATCAGTTGGCCAATCAGGATTATCTGTCCCAATGGAGCCAAATTGGCGAGCAGTCCCTGGTACTTCTTCCAACCCTTTTAGAAAAATATGATCCAAATAGTCCGATTCCTGTACCTTTTCAAATCCCAAATCATAGATCCTATCTAAAACTCCATCACTAGGATAAACGTTAAAATCTCCTGCCATAAAAATTGGATATTTCTCTCGTAAATCCCTTAAATGTTCTCTTACAAGCATGTAAGATTGATAGAATCTAGAGGGATTATCACTTGATGTTAAGTGAACACATACAGCCATTATTTCTAAGCCTGGTTCTATTTCAATTCTCGCGAAGACAAACGGATAAAAGTCATAAGATGCTAGAATTGGAAACTTGCTAATAATCATAGCTCCATTCTCTGACTGCTGGTGGTAACTAAACCCCATGGAAACTGCTTCTTGCAAGAACGCAGGACCCGTTTCTTGGACTGAAACTATATCAGAACCCTCATCTTCAATAATCTGAAAAATCTCAGCTAATCCAAGTCGTCCACCTTCGAAAATATTGATAGTCTGAAGTCTAATGAAATCTGTAGATGGATTTGATCCAGTAGTGATCGAAACGCTATTGGAATAGTCTGACTTACTTGCTCCATTTTGAGCATACACTCTGTACCAATAAGTTGTTTCAAATTTTACCTCTTGATCAACATAATTTGAAATATCCGCACCACCTGGTACTACAATTTCATCAACATCAGAGAAATCCGAAGTGCCTGATCTTTCAATTACAAAATTCAATTCATTGTCAGAATTATCGATCCAAGCTATTAAAGCGTCATTATCATCGTTGGAGCTAACCGAAAGTGAAGTTGGTGCATCTATGGTCAAAGTAATAGTTACTTGTCTAATAATACTATTCGGAGAACTTCCATCTGCATTGTAAGATCTGAGTCGATAATAGTAGGTTTGGCCCACCTGAACGGAATTATCGGTATAAGACGTGGTGTTTGCCGGTAAATCAAATTCTACAGGATCATCATACAGAAACCATTCAGGTCCTTCCTCTCTATCGATTATCCACCCAGTTTCATTATCAGCATTATCCGTCCAAGAAAACTGAACAAAATCATCTCCATAATCAACGATATTAAGGAAGGGCTGATCCAAAGGACCCGTATCATCAGATACACCGGTTCCTTCAGCGCTAATAAGAGCATCTCCGAATGTGGCATTTGAGCTGAAAACTATATCGCCTGAATACGTTTGTTCTTCTGTTGGACTGAACTGAATTGTAATCAAGGAATTAGATTCTGGAGCTATGGTACTGCCAGTATATTCTGTGGTGAATCCTGTGGGCAAGACAACCTCTGATATAATCAAATCCTGATTACCTAAGTTAGAGATGGTTAGGTCTCTTGAGGTAGTTGAAACTAGCCCACGTTCACCAAAATTTAAATCTCCATCAAGACCAATACCTGGTCCGTTGGGAACTCCAGTTCCTGTAAACTGCAAAATTGCCCCTCCTGCTATCGCATCGGAAACAACTTCCAAATTACCATTGTAGGTAATCTGCTCAGTAGGTGTGAATGTTACGTTGAAGCTTGACTCCTCATTGGGTGAAATGGAAACCGAAGCAAAGTTAGATGTTAAACCTGATGGAAGCTGAACGGAGGTAAGCGAAAGCTGTTCTGCTCCTACATTTCTTACAATTATTTGTTTGGTGAAATCTTCACCTACTCGAATATTTCCGAACTGCACATCTCCAATTAGTTGAATTTCTGGGCCAGGAGCAAGAACTTCATCAAACAAATCAATGTCCGGCCAGGAATCAAATCGATTATTAATTTGGGATTGAATAGTATTGACCAAATCATTAAGGATAGCTCCTGGATTATTTTCATTTCGGGTATTCGTTAACATTACGAAATTGATTCCGTCATTGAGTCTAGTTACCACGGTGCTTGTTCCAGGCAATGAACCTGTATGGTTCCAATTGAAATATCCGAAATACATCTCATTTAATAGATTTTCATTAATCAGATCATTGACTCCCGTTCCTCTGTCAATGGCAACCATTAAACGAGCAAGGTCCGTGCTTGATGCTATCCATCCCCCGTGTGAATCCATCCTATTTACATTCATGATGTATGGGCTGAATTCATTTTGGTAGTACTTCACTTCATTTGGGAATCGATCTTCAAGCGTATTCCCTGCTATCCTCATTTCTGTTATTCCAATTGGAGACAATACGTTCTGTTGAACATAGCTCTCATAGCTCATACCCGTTACTTTCTCTATTACCCGTCCTAGTACACAGTATCCGAAATTTAAATAGTAAAAAGTAGTGCCAGGATCATAAACTAAAGCTCTATTGACAAGTAAATCTGAAATAACCTGCGACTGTGACCATTCAATATTGTAGAACATTGGATCGTAAGGTGAATTGATCCATCCTGATTTATGCTCCAATAAGTGACGTACTGTTATTTGATCTTTCTTTGAACCAGTTGGTGGAACCCCATAAACATTCCCCAGTATTCCATCGGTTCCAAATACTGTTTCATCTAACGAGAGGAGATTGTCTTGAACCAATTTCAATATAGTAATGGCCGTTAAAGGTTTTGAGACACTTGCAATTCGATACAAATCAGAATTTTCTGCTGGAGTCAATAACTCTTTATCTGAGTAGCCAAAAGACTTAAGATAAACGAGTCGCTCTTCACCCGTAATAGCCAATGTAATGGCAGGTAAATTGTGCTCTGATAACTTAGCCAAAAGAGCTTCA
>CAYGTD010000336.1:0-3845 GCA_964352725.1 uncultured Roseivirgaceae bacterium | reverse complement strand
GATATCGATATCTCAACAACAGTCATCCAGTACTTAGTTATGCAAACAGGGCGATATACCCCTTCTACATCTTGCACCAGACCATTATTATTATGATAGGTTATTACGTTGTAACTTTAGTAAAGGAGGATATCCTTTCGAAGTACTTGTTTATTAGTACGCTAAGTCTGATACTCACAGTATTCATCTATGAGTATTGTATCCGCCCGTATTCCTTGATGAGACTTCTTTTCGGAGTGAAGGAGTTGCCTAAAACAAAAAAAGATTACAGTAAAATTGAAAACAGAGGAGAATACAAAGTTTAGAATAATACCAGCCGTAATAGGGTTAGGTGCATATACTACCATTCGATTAATCAATGATACGGTGGATGGTCTAAGGTTTTGGACCAGGCCCATTCATACAACCATTCTGGAAGTAGTGGCTTTTATAGGTGTTTCATACATTCTGGTTTCATTCATCCATTACCTGGAAAACATTTTTTTTAACAAGAAGAAAGTCTACACTATAAAGAAGCTATTGCAAGAGATCTTGTGGGTAATGTTAGTGTGCCTATTGACACTTAACCTGACATTGATTCCAATTGCTGCTTCAACAGATAATGGACTCTCAACTTCAGATATTGTTCATATCAATATTATACCTACCCTATTCTATATCCTTTACTATTCCGTTCGGAGAGGTCACTACTTCATCAGACAGTATGTCGATAGTTTGGTAAGGATTCAAAAAATAGAAAACGATCATTTGATAAGCAGCCTGGAGGCACTAAAGGCGCAATATGATTCTCATTTCCTGTTTAATAGCTTAAACAACATTTACTTTTTAATGGATGACAATGTGCCTTTGGCTAAGGTTACGCTTGAAAAATTATCTGACTTACTCAGGTATCATTTATATCAAGATCAGGAAAAGATGGTGCCTCTGGCTAATGATTGCGCATTCCTTAAGACGTTTATTGCATTGAATAAGGTCAGAAAAACTAAATCATTGACTGTGGATGAAGAGCTTATGGATTCAAAAGTCCTTGTATATCCCCACCTCTTTGTTCCACTTATAGAAAATGCATTTAAATATGTAGGTGGAGCCTTTCCCAGAATTGAAATCTCAATCAAAGAAGATTCAGGGATAGTCTACTGTAATGTGGTTAACTCTAAACGCTCCCATAAAAACCAGAGCTCTGAGAAAGGAATAGGCCTCAAAAATCTAAGAAAACGATTGGAACTTCTGTACCAACACGGCTTCAGGTTAACTACATATGATAATAAAGATCACTTTAAAGCCTCACTTGTAATTAACACCTTATGAAAAATCTCAATTGTGTGATCGTAGATGATGAACCCATTTCCATTGATGGTCTACTAAGATACATGGATAAAATACCTTATTTAACCAGCGTTGGCACATTTGAGTCTGCTCTGGATTTATTACAAAAATTTGACGATCTGGATGTAGACCTTATTTTTCTGGATATTCAAATGCCCTATTTGAATGGCGTGGAATTTGCCAAGACCTTAAATGGAAGCTGTGATATAATATTCACTACCGCTTACGCTGATTATGCACTTGAAGGTTTTGATCTGCAGGTTCTGGATTATCTGCTCAAACCAATATCGTTTGAGCGTTTTTTAAGAGCCTGCGAGAGAACAAAAGACAAAACAGTAGCCCAAATTGATGATTGGATCTTTGTCAATACCGACTCAAGCAGACGCAAAATTTCATTTCATGAGATACAGTTCATTGAGGGATGCCAGAATTACATAAAGATTCACACCAAAGGTAAAACCTATATCTCACACAGTACACTGAAGGCCTTTAAGGACAAACTTCCACGAGAGAAATTCTTTCAAGTTCACAAATCGTTCATTGCCAACCTTGATAAAACAGAAGCTCTTGTGGCTAATCAAATCATTCTCGAGAATGGAAAAAGAATAACCGTCAGCAGAAGCTTCCGTGAGGAATTAAATAATAGAATAAGCAGCTGACTAATAACTCTATTAATACAATGCTAAAGCCATCTAAAATACATGCATTCATCTCGTTGATCCTACTAAGTGGACTGACCATGGGCCAAAACAAAGGCCACTATGAAAAAGGCTATAAGAAGCTTGTAGAAGTTGATGGCGAGGCAGGTGAAAAAGTGATCAATGAATTAGAGAAGAAATCACCGGAGCTAGCCAAATATATAGTGGAATTTGTGTTTGGAGATGTTTATTCGGGAGACGCGCTTCCTCCGGATCGAAAAGAAATCGCTGTTATTGCAGCACTTACTTCATTGGGAACGGCATCCCCTCAGTTAAAAGTACATCTCAATGCTGCATTAAACACCGGCAATACTATTTCCGAAATTCAGGAAGTCATCCTTCAAATGTCTGTGTACTCAGGATTCCCGAGCTCCATAAATGCCATGAATTTGTTTGATGAGGTTATTAAAGAGCGTAGGTCAAAAGGAATACATGATCCAATCGGTGATCAACCAAAAGAATCAAATGTGAACAGAGCGGTGAGGGGGAAAACACTCATATCATTAATGGACCCGAAAATTGCTAATCAGCTTACCTCGCAATTTGAGGGTCTTTCCCCCGATCTTGTAAGATACATTTGGGAATATGCCTACGGAGATATCCTCTCTAGAGATAACCTAGGACTGCAAAAAAGACAAATAGCTACTATAGCTTCATTGGCGGCAATGGGAAATGCTGAGCCACAACTCAAGTTTCACATCAATGCAGGATTGAACATTGGTTTGACTCATCACCACATAGAGGAAATCATGCTGCTAATGACTGTCTATGTAGGATTCCCGTCTGCCATCAATGGCATGTACACTTTACATGAAGTGAATGAAGCTCGGCAGTAACAACCGACACTATTTAACCTGAAAAGAAAAAACATTAAAAAGCAAGAAGTAGATATCAACCTGAATATAAATGTGAGTGCCTCTGAAAGTGCCGCTCAATCCTTCTCATCCTCCACACAGGTTCGTCTCAGCAAAGTAAAAACGGATATGTCTGTAGCTCAACTTGCTTATTTCTGCCGTATTATGTACGACCTGGAGTACTTCCAAAATGAGAATCAAACAGAAATGCTCAAAGTGGCGGCACATAACTTCACCACGGCAAATTCACAGGAAATTTCGATTAAGAGTTGAAAAGCCAAATACTACAGTGTTGATAGAAGTACAAAAGAATCTGTGAAAAGAAGGCTTATTGAAATGCTCAATTACGTAAACAAGAAAGAAAGTTGAGGGTTACACTACCGTTACAACATTAGGTAAAAATCATCTGCTATATCTGCTAATATCAAATTTGATTGATCCGTTAACTTCATTTTTTATTATCACTTGATAAATAGTCTAAAATCTCATTAAATCAATCCCATATTGTTCAGGCATATTCTGTCCTTCGAGCTAAGTAATAATTTTTTTTTTCTGATTTTTAGAAACCAATCTATTCACCTTCAAGTAGTTTCTTAATAGTTACACAACCCCTGTATCTGCCATTGTAAAGTCCTAATAAGCAATTTTGAATCTCATTAAGACCTAATCGTACTATTGGAGCTAATGCAGGTAGAACTCATTACAAAAGAAGACCTTGAACAATTTAAAAAAGATGTATTTGAAAAAATATCTTACTTGTTGGATAATGGGCTCAACTTTCATTTGGTGGTGATCTGTTAGAAGATTTTCAATTCTTTCTAATCGTTCGCTAATCTCATTAAAAGGGTTTTCCATATGCTAACTCATTTTGATTTCGTTAGCAATATTCGATTTCTGGAATATCCATATTCGCGTAACGAACTGAACGGTTGCACTATGTTTTAATAATGCATTATAAGTATCAGTT
>CAYGTD010000335.1:0-3870 GCA_964352725.1 uncultured Roseivirgaceae bacterium | reverse complement strand
CGATAGTCAAGCTGTCGCTAGTAAATGTAAACTCTCCATTCATGTAGAATTCTGTCTCTGTCAAATCGGGATATGATTCAGCGGGTGTTTCCCATTTTGCAGACCAAACACCCACAAATTCAGCTGGACGGTTTCTAGCTGCATCTTCTTTTGAACTGCTACATGCAGCTACGATTAAGAGAATTGGTATGAGTTTTTTCATTTTTAGGTACTTTGTTCAAAGTTAGAAAATTCACTTTGAAATGTGGGTTATCCATGGTTTACCAACTAAAAATACTTTACCATGAAATCAATCATGAAATTTTTGAATTTCGAATAAGGTGGATAAACTGACTTTGCCATCGTGAAGCCTGTGCGCTGCTTCAAAATAGCTTTTTCATTAGAAAATGCTAAAAACCCTGTGTATCCATGAGCTTTGCCAATCCCACTATTGTTTACTCCTCCTATTGGAAGGTTTGGATGTGCAAACTGAATAACCGCATCATTAATTGCCATCATACCAGCGCTAGTCTCTTTTTTTACTCTCTCAATATTTCTTTTACTCTTTGAGAAAAGATAGAGTGCCAAAGGTTTCTCTTTCTCGTTGATAATTCGAATGGCCTCAGAAATACTCGTGTATTCTATCAGTGGTAAGATTGGACCAAAAATCTCCTCTTTCATTACCAATGAATCTTTAGAAACATTGGATAGTAAAGTGGGCGTAAACCTTAAGTTTTCTCGATCAGACTTTCCACCAAACTCTATATTTGCTCCCTTTTCAATAGCATCTGCCATAAAATCGTTGATTCTATTGTGATGATTTCTCCCAATAATTCCTCCATAAGCTTCCTTCTTCCCATAGATTTTTGTAGACTGAACTACGAGTTCCTCTATCAATTTTTCCCTTACACTTTCGTGAACCATAAGGTAGTCAGGCGCAATACATGTTTGTCCAGCATTAAGCCATTTTCCCCAAGCTATTTTTTCTGCAGTGTCTTTAATATTTGCTGTCTCATCTACTATTGTCGGTGACTTGCCTCCCAACTCAAGTGTGACAGAAGTCAAATGCTTTGACGCTGCACCCATCACAATTTTTCCAACTTGTGGGCTTCCTGTGAAGAAAATATGATCGAATGGTAATTTTAGGAGCTCTTGCGATTCGTCAACAGCTCCTAAAACGGTACTTACTTCATTTACCTGAAAGAGTGAATCGCACATCTCCTTTATCAACGCGGAAGTATGTTCAGAGTATTCTGATGGTTTCATAATTGCGGCGTTTCCCGCTGCTATGGCCGAAACTAATGGGGCTATTGCCAGCTGAAATGGGTAATTCCATGGAGCAATAATTAGGCAAGCTCCCTTCGGTTCTGGATAAGTATATGCTTTAGTACCAAAATAAGTAGGTGAGGTAGCTGCTGGCTTACTTGCCATCCATGACTTTAAGTTCTTTCTTGCTTTTCTAATCTCCGCAAGAACAACGAATACCTCCGTAAGATCAGTTTCCTGCCACGGCTTTTGTAGATCCTTATATACGGCATCATGTATTTTGGATCTGTTACTTAGAATCCAATCCTCTAATTTCTTAAGTTTTTCCCTCCGCTCTTGTAATGAGGAGGTTCTTAGTTCTTGGGATCTTTTTTTTACTTGATGAAAAAGATCGTGAATACGAGACTGTACTAATTCATCCATTCCTTAAAAATAAAAAAAGTCAGCTGGTTAAGCTGACTTTCTTTCTTAGTCTATCAATTACTACTCAATAGTAAAATCTACACGTCTATTTTTAGCTCTATTTTCCTTGGTGTCATTCGGTACTACCGGTTGAGTTTCACCAAATGCTTTGTAAGAAAGTCTGTCTCTATTTATTCCATTTTTAATGAAAAAGTCCATAACAGATTTCGCTCTTTTTCCTGAAAGTGTCATATTATATGCTGGATCACCTACAGAATCTGTATGTGCTGATATGGCAATTTTCTCTACTTTTTCGTCTTTCAAATATCCTAACACTCTATTGAGTTCTGGAAAAGAGGCCGTTTTCAAATCCCACTTATCAAAATCGAAGAAGATGTTTTTCAAGACAATTTTTTCTCCTTTTTCGATTGGGTGAATCATTAAGTCTTGCTCAATAGTATCTGTAGCTGTAACGCTCGTAAAGTCAAAATTTTCATCCTCAGAAATAAAACCCTCTGCTTCACCCACCATTCCATATTTAGCTCCTGGCCTCACTGTGAACATAAACGCGCCAGAAGCCGCAGTAGCTACATGCCCAATATCAGCACCATCAGGCAATCTTTCTATCATTACCGTAGCTCCTTCAATTGGTGAATTTGTTTTAGCATTGAGAACTTTACCCATTACCGTGATATAAATCTCTTCCGGTTCATCAGGTACAAGGTGTTCAACAGATGCTAATAGAGGAGAAGTTTTATCCACCATCAAATCATCTACTTTAAAACTAAAAATATCTGTGTCCTCTCCCTTTTCACCTCGTGTGAAGTAGAGATTTTGACCAGAAGTAGGAATGCTGAAGTATTCTTCATTCCCATCTTTATTAATTCCAGGTCCTAAATTTTCAGGAGTTGACCATTTTTTCCATGTATCATCAAGCTTAAAGGTCACGTAAATATCAGTACCTCCATATCCATTATACCCATCCGAAGAAAAGTACAATGTTCGCCCATCTTGAGCTAAGAAAGGAGATTCGTCTTCACCAATAGTATTAATGTCGTTACCTAGGTTCATTGGCTCTGTCCATGTCTTGCCATCAGCCTTCTTAAAGCTTATGTACAAATCTCTAGCTCCATACGTATCATCTCTTTCAGCTGACATAAGCATGGCATCACCTCCTGGCACTAAGAAAAAATCTGCATTTGGTGAATAGTTATATTCATTTTCAACTTCAATATTTTCGGGGGATGTAAATGACCCATTTTGATATGTAGACATTGATACTCCAGTATACATTCTTCCTTTCTTACCATATCTATTTCCTAATATCATTACTTCCTTCTCTCCATCAGAACTGATTGAGCTAATGAAGTTAGGACCTTCATTGTTTAAGGGTGCTCCAACGTTTCTTGCAGGCAACCATTCTCCAGTTTCTTCATCTAGCTCAGAGACCCAAATATCCTCGGCATCATCTACCCCTCCCATATTATCAGGGTGGAACTGTCTTGAAAAATACATCCGTTTCCCGTCAGGCGATATAATTGGACTATGCTCTACGTAATCGCTATTCACATTAACACCCAGTCGATCAGCTTCTACCTTATTATTGACTCCAGGAGCTAGATTAATGAGAACATTGATTGGAATATTAGAAGCTGAGATTCCAATCGCATCTATCGCATTATATCCTTCAGAAACACTCCCTTCTAAGACAACTTTTACTGCATTTATCTCATATGTTGTGGTCTCAAAAAAGAGGTTTAGTAATCTTGATTCAATAGGCAGATCTCTAGGAACCAATTCGAAAAGTAAGTATTCATTGTATTCAGAGTCATAACCATAAACAGCTTTAACAGCTCCTGGATTTTCCGACTCGGCAATGGCTACTTGTTTTGCCTTTATTGGTGTGCTGAATGACACCATAATAAACTCCTCTTTACTTGTACTTTTTGGTCTCCAAGCATTTGGATTATCTCCTCCGTTTGGCAAAACATTAGGTCTACCTAACGCTTGAACAGCTGAATAATCATATGGTGAAAACTCGGATGAGATATCAACTACCTCTGATCCCCAGACAACAGTTTCTTGGGCCAATACTGTTACCATAGATAACAGGCAGCCAACGATTAGGTGGATTTTTTTCATAATAATTATCGACGCATTACACGAACCTCAACTCTTCGATTTAGTGTTTTGGCTTCATCAGTACGCTCTTGAGCTACAGGC
>CAYGTD010000334.1:0-3933 GCA_964352725.1 uncultured Roseivirgaceae bacterium | reverse complement strand
CTTAATATTATCAATCATCCTCCTCATTTCTAGCTTGAGAGTTGCATTCTAAATGCCTCTTATCCTTCTTTTTGATGAATAAATACCATAATTTTTTATCTGCAGAAAATCGTAAAAGTCAGTTACAGGCTAACTAGACATCAAGTAAAAATCCTCAGATAACTATTTTTTGTTGACCCATAAAAGATCTGCAAACCATTTTTCAGCATCATGAAAAGACTTTAGTGAATGGAATCCAGATTTATCAGCTAGTTCATCTAATTGCAGCTGATCATATTTTTTAGAGACTTCCATAAAAATCGCCTCCCATGCTCTAAAGCTTATCTTCTCACCCGCAACTGTCACATCTTGCTCTTCTTTACTTATCAAGTAGCTTCTGCACTCACCCGTATGAGGGTTATAATAGGGATAATGCTGAAACTTATTTCTATTGAAATTACCTTCCAATTCTTCATTGATACGATCCAATAGGTTGAGATTAAATTCTTTCGTTACTCCCTCTGAGTCATTGTATGCATTCAGGATAATTGACGGATCTTTCTTTAAGTCGACACCAAGAAAAAGCAAATCATCTTCCTTGAGGAAACTACGGAGCTTAGACATGAAAGAAACAGCTTCCTCCTCCGTGAAATTTCCTAGTGTTGATCCAAGAAAAAACACTACATCTTTCTCAGGATTGGTAGAAATTTCTGCTAAAGCATCAAAATAATCTCCCTGATAGGTTTCGATCTTCAAGTCAGGCATTTCAGACCTCATATCTGATTCTAATATTTCTAGCACATTGCCTGAAATATCCACTGGAGTATAAGTAAAATCAACACCTTGATCTAAGAAATGCTTTAAGAGAACTTTTGTTTTTGAGCCATCTCCTGCTCCTAATTCGATTATCCTAAAAGCTTCGCCATCATGAATTGATTGAAGTATGGCTTCCTTATGAGTAGAGAAAATCTCGTATTCCTTCCGTGTAAGATAATATTCATCTAGTTTCATTATTTGCTGGAAGAGTTCATCTCCCCTCGCATCATAAAAATACTTTGACGACAAATATTTATTTCTCGCTTTTAATCCCTCTAAAATTTCTTCTTCGAAAATTGTAGTTTCTGCTTGCGTCATTGAAAATTGGTATGCCTCGCTAGTCGAATGCCCGAAAACATCCATCTTAAATGCGGGTGAAAAAAGTTTCTATATGTTGATCGAATATGTTTTCTAGGTGTTGCAAAAGAACCGCCACGCAGTACCATTTGGTTCACCATAAATTTACCATTGTATTCCCCAAGTGCTCCCTCTGCTGTCTCAAAATACGGATACGCGGTGTATGGACTTGATGTCCATTCCCACAAGTTCCCAAAAAAACTAGGGTCTTTTGACTGAACAGGTTTGAAGAACTGATCTTCCACAAAATTGGCTGTGGATGGGATTTCTTTCGAGTATACGTTGCAAGCTATCTCCCACTCAAACTCAGTGGGCAACCGACAGCCTTTCCAGCGAGCAAAGGCATCTGCCTCGTAGTAAGATAGGTGAGCAACTGGATCATTGAGATTTACTTTTTCAAATCCTCCTAATGTGTAGTGCCACCATTCTCCTTTTTCTTTCTCCCAGTACCTTGGTGCTTCCACCTGATTATTCATTACCCAGTCCCACGCTTCCGAAAGCCAATATTGGAAAGAACTATATCCACTTGCTTCTATAAACTCGATGTACTCTCCATTGGTGACTAGTCCTGACTCAACTTCATATCCATGTAAAAATACATTATGAACACCCTTTTCATTATCAAAATGAAATCCCTCTGCTCGATGGCCTATTTCGTATACCCCTTCCGGTACCCCTAACCACTCTTTTTTATTGTTAATTTCTTTCCCTTCATTTCCTTTTCTATAAACTGGATTTAGTGGGTTATCTCCAAGGATTCGTTTGATATCGTAAAGGAATAATTCTTGATGCTGCTGCTCATGTTGCGTTCCTATATATACTACACTAGAAATTTCCTGAGTAAGTTTATTTTCCTCCAGAAACTGAATCATGTACCTCTCTACATATTCCCGGTATTCAAACACTTCTTTGACGGTAGGGCGGGTGAGCTGCCCTCTACTAGCGCGATCCCAACGATCTCCTGCAGAAATGTAGTAACTATTGAAAATTTTAGGATACTTTGGGTGAAATGGTTTATACCCTTTCAAATTCGGAATCAAAACGAAGGTCTCAAAAAACCATGTAGTGTGGCCAAGATGCCATTTCAATGGACTTACATCTACCACTGGCTGAACAACAAAGTCTTCTATCTCCAAGGGTTCGCATAAAAACCGTGTTTGCGAGCGTACTTCTTTGAATAGTTCTAGTAAGTCCAAATGATTTGTGATAGTAGATTTCCCCAAGATTTCTGATTTTTTTCAATTTATAAATCTTGACGGGAGAATCCTTGAAAAGTGGACTTTAAATATGAAATAAGATAGATAATATCAGTACCGAGACGTCTTACAAAAAAATAACCCCGCTCACTCTGGAACGGGGCTACCAACTAATCAAAACTTAAACAACTTCTACCCATCTACACTAGAATTATTATGGAATCAAAATCCTTGCCATTCAGTTAATACATTTGATAAAACAGAAACTAATTCCGCGTGATGCAAAAATTATTGCCTGTGGATGGTGGTCCCATCTATGCAGAAACTGATCTTTCTCTCTTCATTTCAGAACCATGGAATGCTATTTCCTCTTTGGCGATAGCTCTCCCTCCGCTATACTGGGCTTTCAAGCTGAAGTGGAATTTTAAAGATTTTAAATTCTTGTATTTCTTATTTCCACTTCTTTTTCTTGGCGGAATGGGTAGTGTATTTTTTCATGCGTTTCGTGCTTCCCCTTGGATGTTGATGTTGGATATTTATCCTACTGCTTTAGTTACTCTTTCGGTGGGAATTTATTTCTGGAGCAGAGTTCTTACTAAATGGTGGCATGTCTTACTAATTGTTGGGCCACTCACTTATTTAAGGCTTTATCTTTTTGATATTCTACCCTATTCACTTGCTCTTAATATTGGATATTTTATTACTGGGTCTTTGATATTCTTACCGCTAATTCTTTTTCTATTCAAAAATAAGTTTGAGTACTATCGACCTATTCTTATCTCTGTACTTTGCTTATCTATAAGTTTAATTTTTCGCAGAATTGATTTTACAGTCGCTGAGCATATTCCGATTGGTTCTCATTTCCTATGGCATATCCTTAGTGGAATTGGTGCGTTCTATATAGCAGAATACCTTTATTTGATTCGCTTACAGGAACTTGAAAAAAATAAACCATTATGAAATTTTATTTCTTTTTCGTCGCTTTCATTATTTCAGGATTTAGTTCAACTATTGATCAGACGGCTCTCTCGTCTGAAGAAATTGAAATGATTTTGGAGCGACACAGCTATTGGAGAGCAGATGTGGGCGTAACAGAAAAGCTAGTTTGGTCAGAGGAAATGGCTGAGTTGGCAGCCGATTGGGCAAAGCAGCTAAAAAGAAAAAATTGTGGATGGGAACATAGACCCAACAACAAGTACGGTGAAAATCTATTTAAAGGAACGACTGGAGCATTCGATGCAGCCTATGTGGTAGATGCATGGGGTAGTGAAAAAGAATTTTACAATTACGATAAGAACAATTGTAAGCGTGGAGAAATGTGCGGACACTACACGCAAATGATTTGGAAAACTACTACGAAAGTAGGATGTGCCAAAATAACGTGTGATGGCATGGATATCTGGGTGTGTAATTATGACCCTCCCGGAAATTGGGTTGGGGAGAAACCATATTGAGTTGCAAGATTCAAGTCTTGTCTTATTTGATTTTATTAGAAATAATTTATTTAAGTCAAACAAAGCTGAAAAATATAAAAAGAGGCTGTCTCAAAAGCTTTAAAGCATGTCAGGTTGAGCCTGTCGAAACC
>CAYGTD010000333.1:0-3963 GCA_964352725.1 uncultured Roseivirgaceae bacterium | reverse complement strand
TATTTTGGATGGAATCGAATGGTTATATCAACGCTTATACTTAAACCATTTTTGACAAGAACATCCATAGTCTCCTCAATTTTACTTTCAGATACTTCATAAACATAAACATCATTCCATGGAGCTTTTACATTCCAACCAGGACCAATGATGTTATCCTTTTCAAGTTTACCGCTTAAGGAACGGAAAAGCACTGCTCTTTCAGAAGCTTCTATTCGATAAAATATTCTGTTAAATGCTGATAGTAATACGATAAATCCTATTACTCCAATAATTACTAATGGTAAGTATTTTCTGTTGTCCATGATTAGTTTGATTTAAAAACGTAAAGGTAACAAGTTGAATCTCGGTGAGGTTCAATTGTTTGGTGAAAGGATTAATTTATTTTTTGATTGTTGAATTTCTTCTTGATTCATCATCATTTTTCTAAATTCTCCATTAATGAACATTTCTGTCTGATCGGCATAATAATGACTAAAATAGTTGCCAGATTGTCCTGTAGGAAGAATGCTCCAACTATTATTTCTCACATCATCAAAGTCAACAATTCTCCGTGTAGATGGTCCAAAAAGTACTTCATGTATTTTTTTATTGGAGGCTGTGAAACCCATATTATTGATTACTTCATTACCACCATCAGCTGTGAACGGGCCTATGTTTAGAAAATTAAGAACTGTTCCCATTGAATGTGGGTGAGTCACCTTATGTGCGTTACCCCATTGCCAGTTGGTAAAGTCATTACCCCAATACCCTCTTAATGTGTTCATCGATTCTTGAAATGCATGCTGGATGATTTGAGATCTGGTTTCCTTCTCTTCTGTTGATACGTCATCCCACCACGGAGAACTTTCATTTAGAATTAAATGCTCGATTGCCACTTTGAAGGTATGCGTTTCTTGATATGCCTTCCAGAGTTGCTCACCCATTTCATCCAGCATGGCATGTTCTAGAATTTCAAAAACCCAATGCTGTGCAATTAGAGGGATATATTCATTTTTATTAAAATCACCATTCCAATTCGAAAATGCCTCACGCAAGTCTTCCTGCATGTTTACATCTTGAAGTAAAGTTGCTTTAATTGATGCGAAAGTGATAGATCTCGTATCAAGCATCATTTTCTTTACTTCATCAACGGAAAATCTCTCATTTTCCTCAATCAGCTTATTTATGCGTTCTGCTCTATCATCTGGTAAATAATATCCAGAATAGAAGACGCCATCAACTGCATCTGGTTGATTATTAGCGCTGTATGTGTATCCTATTTCAGGATTGATAGCATGCGGATTTTTATCAAATGAGTAAAAGGAAGTAGCGTCATCAAGACCGGATGAACCATCATAAAATGTTTTACTGGTAGCCTCATTTCTTCTCTTAATTAACTTTCCAGCTGCCCACCAAGCGGTATTTCCTGATTTATCTCCATACATGATATTAAGTCCGGGACCATGTATTTGAGAGACTGATTTTTCCAATGCTTCCAAAGTTTGTGCTCTTGCAAATTCATATGATATCTCCATTATAAAATTTTCATGGTGTGTAGATACCCAAAACATGGAAACTACTTCATCAAGTGGATCTTCTTGTAAAATATCGGATACAATAGGTCCATGAACTGTAGAACGAATATTGAATGTGACATCCTCACCATCTTTCACTTTAATCACTTCATTTCTTGATTTCATCTCTTTCCATTCCTCCATATGACGGTAAGTATTGGAATCTTCTGGATGTACTTCTTCTACGTAAAAGTCAATGTCATCATTTTCAAACATAGTAAGTCCATTGGCATAGGCATCAGTATGGAGCATCGGGGCAAATGGAAATCCGGCTAAATGGTATCCATAATACTCTACTTCAGGCATTACTAAATGAGCTTCATACCAAATCGAAGGTTGTGAAAATCCCATATGTGGGTCATTGGCTAAAATTACTTCACCTGAATCTGTTCTATTCCCTGAAAGTACCCAACTGTTGCTTCCTATAAATTGAGGTACGTTTAGTTTTTTTAATACCGATGCTGTGGTTTTTGAAATGTCACTGTATCGATTGTCATAGTTTGGTATAAGTGTCTCATTTTCATAATGATAAATCTTTAGATCTCTCAAATAAATCGAATCTAATTTGGCATACAATTCGGTCAATACTGGATCAGTCTTCTGTGCATTTGCAAAACTAAAAGCCATGTATGCGAGCACCTCAAATGCATTTTGTTCCGTAAATGGTTCAATGTCAAGGCCGAGTATGGTGTGCTCTAAGGTTTTAGGATTATTTCTTATATAGTGATTCACACCTTCCAAATATGCCTCAAACAAGGGTCGACTTTCGTGATTTCTTTCCAAATAATCCATAGCTGATTGCTTGGCATAGGTATTTAAGCCCATCGTCCTGAGGTACTTATCAGTATCAATAAGATCTGATCCAAATAACTCTGAAAGTCTACCACTTCCAACATGCCTGACCAAATCCATTTGCCAAAGACGGTCTTGTGCATGGATATATCCAAATGCATAGTATGCATCCTCACTATTTTCTGCGTAGATATGTGGGATACCATACTCAGTAAAATAAACATCCACATTCTCATTTAATCCTTTTAGTTTCATTTCTCCTGCATAAATAGGAGTAAGAGTGGATTTGATATAAAATGCATAACCAACAATACCGATTATGATGACAAAGAGTATAATGCCAACAATTTTAAGCGCTTTCATGTAATTGTATTTTGGTGTAAAGTAAAAAAAAGCCAATGCTAATGCACTGGCTTTCATCATTTGAATTAAAATCTATTATTCTTTGATTTCTTCATAATCTTTAAAAGGGGAGGTGTCTAGAGTTTCAACAGATTCTCTAAACTGAGGCCATTCATTTGAGAAATAACTATTCACCATTTTTAGTGCTGATGCTAAATCATCTTCAAATCTCTTTATGAGCTTGGTTTCTGTTTCGCCAGGAGCATGAAGTGCATTGCTTACATATCTATATGCACCAAAATATGAGCTATTAACACTATTCGGAGTGCCTCTTGTAATTCCTTGTCTATCATCTTCCTCGCCAAAAAATACATCCATCATAGAGTCTAACGTATCAATAGCAGTCTTACACAGTTTCAGTTGGTCTTTATATCCTTCTTTGTCTTTATCCTTTAAATCACTCTGTACTGATTTGGCAATTTTAGTAGCTTCTTTCAAGCGTTC
This sequence comes from uncultured Roseivirgaceae bacterium, assembly GCA_964352725.1. Lineage (GTDB taxonomy): Bacteria > Bacteroidota > Bacteroidia > Cytophagales > Cyclobacteriaceae > Ekhidna. The sequence continues at coordinate 769 of CAYGTD010000333.1, read as the reverse complement.
TACTGCTTGATAGCCTAAGCTATATTTTGCCTCAAGATCTTTAAGGGCCTTATATTTAGCTTGTATAGCTGAATTTGACATTTCAATACGCGGATCGTATTTAACTTCTATATTGGTAGAATCTTTTTGATCACCAAAAGTGAAACGCACTTTATATGTACCTGGGAGTACGGTAGTACCTCCTGGTTCTCTATTACCACCTCTTCTGTCTCTTCTGCTCATTCTGTCAGTTCCTTTTTCATCCATAAACCAAAAGGTTCTATGAATACCATTTTCCTCAGGTGCTTTTCGCTGAAGTGTTCTGATAACGTCATTTCCTTTAAGAATTTCAACAGTGATAGAATCATAAGAAACTTTCGTCTCATCTTTCTTCATTTTATCCTCTTCTTCATCTTCATCTTCAGACTTTTTCTTCTTTTTCTTTCCTTTGGGCTCTTCTTTCTCTTCTTCCTTTTTTTCTTCCGGTTTATTTATTGAGTAGGAGAGCATGGCTCCATAAGGACGATTTTCTGCGTTGTAAAGCGCATCTCCACCAAAGCGCGTCCCTTTAGATTCCTGATATGAAGCTACATACGCCATCGGAGGATCATATACATTCAGAGTGCTTTTCATTGTTGATGAAATTCCTCTTGCGGCGATTTCTCTTAAAGGTCTAATATCATCCATTACCCAGAAAGAACGCCCGAATGTGCCGATAACTAAATCATGCTCTGTGGGATGGATGACCATATCGTATGCGTTAGTTGTTGGGAAGCCTTCCGTCCACTTT
>CAYGTD010000332.1:0-3969 GCA_964352725.1 uncultured Roseivirgaceae bacterium | reverse complement strand
ATTGGGAAGGTGATTGAGGAGGATATGGGGAAGTTGGCGCAGGTTAAAGCCGGAATGAGTATTATTTTAAGGCTTTGAGTCTTTTAAGGGAAATCCACTTCTTCAATAGCCTTTCTTATCACTTCCGAAGAATGCATAAATGCGGTTTTTTCTTGTTCCGTCAACGAGATTTCTAGTACTTTTTCAACTCCATTTTCACCTACTAGACAAGGTAGGGAGAGAGCTACATTATTAAGTCCAAAAACACCGTTGAGAGAAGTGGATAGCGTTATAATTCTTCTCTCCCCTCTAAGTATCCACTTTAGAAGAGTAGCCGTTACTAACCCAATTGCATGATTTGTTGCACCTTTTCTTTTAATAATTTCTTGGGCCGCTTTTCGGACATTCTCAGAAATACTGATTTCATCTTTTTGATTCCATGTGCTCCAATTTCTTAATGGCTCACCTCCAATAGTAGCACTTGACCAAAGTACCACTTCCGAATCTCCATGTTCTCCTATAACCTGAGCATGAATGCTTCTAGGATCAAGATTCAGTTTCTCCCCAGTGATTGAGCGCAACCTCGCAGTGTCCAGCATAGTGCCTGTTCCAATTACTTTTCCTGAAGGGATGCCAGAAAATTTTTGATAGAAGTAGGTTAATACATCCACAGGATTAGAAACGATGATTAAAATCCCTTTGTATCCCTTTAGTTCTTCGGCAATCTTTTTTGCTATTCCGATATTATCTTTCAATAATTCTAGCCGTGTTTCACCTGGTTTTCCTCCTCTTCCCGCAGTTACTACAATAGCACTGCACTCGATCATTTCCTTTATGTCTACTGACCGAACTAGTGCTGTTGGATAAAAAGAGCTTCCATGATTGAAATCCATCGCTTCCCCTTCAGCAAGTCCTTCTCGCCTATCATTTAGAAGCAATTCTTTGCAAATTCCCTGTTGAAGAACAGAGGACGCGACACTGGATCCAACCCACCCCATTCCTATAATTCCAATCTTACTTTTTTTCGTAGGTACCATGGTGAGTCGTATAAAAATCGGTCTAATCGAATAGTTTAGAAATCTCCTCCACTAATAAATCAGCGGCTTTTTCATTTCTTCTAAACCACATTTCCGGCTCCACCAATTCCAATTCACAGATAGCTGGCTTTCCGTTATTGTCATTAACCATGTCTACACGAGCATAGAGTGGCATTCTATCACATGCTTTAATAGTTGCTATTGCTAGGTTTATTTCTGCTTCTGTAGGAGTGTAGTCGTGAACGGTACCGCCAAAATCATCCTGAACTCTGAAATCACCTTTCTTCGGTTTTTTCAGAACTGCGTGACTGTACTTTCCTCCAATCATCATTAATGATAACTCCCCTCTCTCCAAAACGCTATCTTGAAACGGTTGGAGCATCATGGACTCCCTTTTAATTAGCTCTCGGTATCTTGCTTCATGTTGCTCAAGGTTATCAGGGTGAAGCTTGTATGTATCTTTTGCGGCAGCAGAAATAGTTGGTTTAAGAACGGTGTGCTCCCATCCTGTCTCCTTGTGAATTTCCTTTAAAGTGCGACCATTCTTTGGTTGTATGAAGTAAGTCTCAACAATGCTTACACCAGCTTGTTTGAGTTCTCTCAGGTAGTGCTTGTCTAAGTTCCAAACAACCAAATCATAGCGATTAATCAGCTTAGTTTTAGTAGAAACATTCATAAGCCAATCGCTGAATTCCAGGAATTTTTCAGCGTAATCCCACGTCGACCTGAAAAGTGCGCACTTGGTAGAGGTCCAGTCAAAAGAGGTATCTGACCAAGCGACCTTAGACACCTTTAATCCCTTTTTTTCTAATGCTTCCAATACCAAACGATCTTCCTTGAGTACATTTTTAATGTATTCGTTTGTTTCAGTTGGGTTCACATATCGTTCATCAGTAAGTACTACAACATCATACATAGGTCAATTGCTTTTCTAACACTTCTAATCCTTCTTGAAAACTAACTGGTTCATACCCTAAGATACTTCTAGCTTTATCTAAAACAAAGCCCGTACGGGCTGGTCTTTTTGCCGGCTGGGTGAAAATTGATCCATCCACCTCTTCAATTAGTGACTTATCTAGCTCAAAATAATCTGCAGTGGCGATGGCCATATCATATGGAGTAAGTAAATCCTTACCTGAAATATGGAAAACTCCAGTAGCTTTTTTTTCTACAATCAGAGCGCAGGCCTTAGCCAAGTCTTCTGCTAAAGTAGGAGTTCGCCATTGGTCATTAACTACTTTTATCTTCTTACCTTCTTCCAAACTCTTCTTCACCCATAGGATGATATTTGATCTACTTAAACCTGGAACAATTCCATAAACCAACATGGTTCGAACAATAGCGTAGTTCAGATTGCTTTGCTCCAATAGCCCTTCTGAAATAAGCTTAGTTTCTGCATACTTGCTTTGTGGGTTCGGAGTATCCTCTTCTTTATAGGGTCCATTCTCTCCATCGAAAATAAAATCAGTGGACAGATGAAGTAGAAAAACATCATTCTCCTGACACGCTCTTACGAGATAGTCAACAGAGGACACATTTAATTTCCAACAACTATCCGGATCAAGTTCACATTGATCTACATGCGTCATGGCAGCTGTATGAATAATTACATCAGGATTGGTTTTTGAAACGATGTGATTTACCTCATCCTGTGAAGTAACATCTAGTACATGGTATTCATGTTCACCCTTTGGGTTTCTATCCTCTCCTCTACCAGTAGCAATTACAAGAATGTTTTGATCGTCCTTGAATTGCTTTACAAGCTTTTGACCAAGTAGACCATTTGCACCGGTAATAAGTATTTTTCGCATCAATCTTTATATATGTATCCGTACTGTTCAGTAATCTCCTTTTTCTTCATTTCAATGACCTCCATAGTCATTGGCAGTGGCTCAACTGGTCTATTCGCTCGTCCTACTTTTACTGCAGCAATTTTGTCAATCACGTCCATTCCTTCCACTACTCTACCGAAAATGGTGTATTCTCCGTCTAAGTGCGGAGCACCTCCTAATCCCTTATAGGCTTCATTATTAGCTGTTTTTGGATCAATCGAAACGTCTATACCAAATTTGTCCTCTACCATTTTTCGCTTGGAGACCAAAAAATCCATTATCGCTTTGTTATCTCTCGTAGCATATACTGCTTGATATTCTTCGATCAATTCTGTATTGGCAGGATCTTGTAGCAGCTCCGTCATCTTTGCGTACAAAGTATTAATGTCAGTTGACATCATTTCCCAAGGAGTACCATCTACAATATAGAATTGGGAAGAAGAAGACATCTTTTCTGGATTTACATTGTCTGGCTGTCTGGCTGCTGCCAAAGTTCCCTTGGTGTGATAGAATCCTTCAACAAAATTTGCAGGAATCCTAGATTCGGCAGACTCAACTGTTCCCTCTTTTTCATAGAAATTTCCACCTTGGATCATAAAGTCTTCCATTACTCTATGAAAAATAGTGCTATCATATTTTCCTGCCTTAGCTAATTCCAAAAAATTCTTCTTGTGAAGTGGGGTTTCATCATAAAGGAGTACAGTCATATCGCCATATGATGTTTTAATTTTCACTAAGTAATCCTTCTTCTTGTCCCCACAAGCAAAAGCTACTGTGCATATGATAAGTGCGAATAATATTTTTTTCATGATGCAATCATTTTATTACAAAAGTACGATACTGGTATAATTTTTTTTACAAAAAAAAACCGCCTAATAACATAAGCGGCTTCAATAATATTTTAATACAAAAAATTAAAAGAATTTGTATCTCATATCTTCAATTTCAGCAAATTCCTTCACTGCATTGTCAATATTTCTTGATATGAAAATTCTAAAGAAAGATAAAGGAAAATCCGCGACTATTGAATTTGGTCCTAAACGTTGACTAGAGACTTGAAGTGCCAAAGCAGAGTAATCGGCTATATCTGCTGGGATATCTTTAGTAGTCAGTTTTATCAT
>CAYGTD010000331.1:0-3975 GCA_964352725.1 uncultured Roseivirgaceae bacterium | reverse complement strand
AATGGCGTAGGCGTTACAGGAGCTATCCGTACCACCGCAGGAAGACCCAATATCAATAGTATGGTAATCCCACCGGTTACTGTTTTGGCCGTTATTTCAATGGGTCTTACTAAAAACATTGAAGTGTCTAGAAAAGTAATGCTCAGAGATGGTATTGCTTTGATAATTGCTGAGTTTGTATTCCTGACATTAATAAGCGGATCTACACTATACTGGTATCACGGGTTGATTTTGATGCTCGTGTATGTAGTATACATTGTTTATATGTTTGGAACAATGAGTAAGAAAGAGCGAGGGGAAATGCTCGATGAAGATTCAGTTTTAGATGAATCTGAATTTGATGATCCATCGCGTGGGGAAGGCTCTCTTCTCAAAGGAATTCTTACTTTCAACCTTGAAAGAATATTTATTGGTAAATCAAAAATGGGAAATGGTAGAGCTTGGATGCTCTTAGTTTTTGCCACATTATCCATCGCCATGGTATGCTATTTCTTAGTACTTGCATGCGAATGGATAGGTACTGGTCCTGGTTCTGGCCCTGGAGGTGAAGAATCCTATCATCTTTTTGGAATGGAGTTCGTTGGGTTGGGTATACCTGTAATGTTTGTTGCACTCATCCTTGCGTCTGCGGCATCAAGTTTTCCAGATACAATTATTTCTATGAAAGATGCCAAAAAAGGAAACTATGATGATGCTATTTCAAACGCACTTGGTAGCAATATTTTTGATGTTTGTTTTGCTTTAGGTCTTCCTATGTTCATTTTCATATTGATTCATGGGCCTATTGAAATGCCAGATGAAATCGTACGTCAAAGCACAGAACTAAGATTTTTATTATGGCTCTTGACCATTGTAGTAGTTGCCTTATTTATCTCTGGTAAATACCTCGGTAAGAAAAAGGCCTACTTGCTTTTAGGGATGTATGGCTTATTTATCGTCTACGTTGTTGGAAGAGGTACAAAAAACGAACTAGCTCAGTCCATAGCAGATTGGTTGGTGAACACAGCACATTTTATTGGAATAGGTTAAACCAATAAGAAGACTTCTTTTTCTTGGATTACTTTGACACTCCTGAGTGATGCGCAGTTTCGTGTGGTTTCTCCTGATTGCATGTTGAATCGATATGAATGCAAAGGGCAAATGATTTCACCAAAATGATTAACGTGCCCATTATGAAGGGATTCACCCATATGAGGACACTCGTTTTCAAACGCGATAAGTTTATCTTCGAATAGCACGATACAAATATTTTTATTTCCTGCCCTAACCAATCGTGGTTTCTTGTCCTTCAATACATTTTTCATCTCTTCAATCGAAGCAAAAAGTTTAAATTCCATTCAAATTGTATTTAATAGTATGAAGTGCCAAAGAGAAAAATTTCAGCTCCAAAGAAAGTATGCTTATCTCAATTGTGCATACATGTCACCACTTTTGAAGAAAGTAGAGAATGCTGGCATAAAAGGAATCAAGAAAAAAAGAAAACCATTTCATATCTCTGGTGAAGATTTCTTTCATGAAACTGAGACTGTTCGTTTATTATTTTCTCAGCTTATAGGTAACTCAGATGTGAATAGATCGGTTATTATTCCGTCAGTCTCCTATGGAATAGCTAATGTGACCCATAATCTTCCTTTCTCCGACGGAAAAATCCTATTATCAGGAGAGCAATTTCCGAGTAATGTATATCCATGGCTGAGTTTAAAGGAAAAAGGATTTCAAATAGAATTCATTAACCCTCCTAAATCCGAAAATCGAGGTGAAGATTGGAATGAAAAAATCATCAATGCCATAGATGAATCAACCAGAGTTGTTGCTTTAGGGCATGTGCATTGGTCAGACGGTACACTCTTTCATTTACAAAAAATCCGTGAGGAGTTAGATAAAGTTGGTGGTCTTTTAGTAATAGATGGAACACAATCAATAGGTGCTCTTCCATTTAGCGTAGAAAAAATCAGACCGGATGCGGTAATATGTGCTGGATATAAATGGCTAATGGGTCCATACTCTATTGGGTTGGCCTACTATGGAAGTGCGTTTGATCATGGAAAGCCAATTGAAGAAAACTGGATCAATAGACTCAAAAGTGATGATTTCGCAAGCTTAATAAATTATCAGACGCAGTATAGAGAGCAATCTCTTCGATATGAAGTGGGTGAGCACAGTAATTTTATTTTAATTCCAATGCTTCATGAAGCGCTGAAACAACTCCTGAGATGGGAACCACAAAACATTCAAGATTACTGTGAATCCCTCATCAAAAACCCAGTTGAAGAAATGCAAGAGCTTGGTTTCAAAATTGATCAGAAACATTCAATAGCTTCACATTTATTCGGAATTCGTCTTCCAGAAAATATGGAGATGAGTGCCTTTGAACAATCATTCAAGAAGCATAAAGTAAGCGTAAGCTTTAGAGGCGATGCAATAAGAGTATCTCCTCACGTTTATAATGATGAAATAGATATGAGAAAATTGCTCAAAGCAATGAAAGAGCCTATCTTAGCGCAAAAGAAATAATCAAATGGAATTGACAAACCCAGCAGTAACTGACGGAGTAAACATCTTTATTAATATCGCCATCTTTTTGATCGCGTTTGTAAATGCCTTGCTTTTCGTCAATTCAAGGAAAGAAAAGCAGAAAAATCACTAATTAAACGTGATCTTCTTCGTGCTTGCTCACTGATTTGTTCGGTAATATCCATGGACAAACCACAGCTAAAATAAATAGTACTCCTATTAGAATTAACATTTCCATACCTACTGTTCCTTTTTAGATTCAGGGCAAATATAGTTTGATTGATTTCAAATATTTCAATTCCGCCCTAAGAGTTACCACCAAATAATCCTTTTAAATCTTCTTAAGTTATTAATTTACACTTGAGTGAGTTTAAAAGTATGAGCAAAGAAGAGAAGCTGAAAATCTTAGTAACCGACGATCATACACTGTTCAGAAAGGGAACAATGATGCTAGTCGATACTTTTGGTGAAGTATCTGAAGTACGAGATGCCTCTAATGGCAAAGAAGCATTAGAAGAATTGGCTAAAAACCACTATGATATTGTTCTTCTAGATTTAGATATGCCCGTCATGGATGGGTGGGAAGCCTCTAAAAAAATCTTATCAAAGTACCCCCATGTAAAAATCATCATGATTTCCATGCATGAATCTTTGCAAACTATTTCAGACCTAATCGAAATTGGGGTTCATAGTTATTTATTAAAAAACGCTGATCCTGAAGAAGTTCATAGAGCAATAATTTCTGTGATGAACAACGATTTCTACTACAATCAGCTAGTTTCCAAAGCACTTCATAAGAAAATACAGAAAGAGGGGGTTGATAAAAAAAATTCCCCTAGCCGAGCAGATATAAGCCCACGAGAATCAGAAGTATTACAATTCATCTGTCAAGAGCTCACAATGAAAGAGATTGGTGAAAAACTTTTTATAAGTGAGCAAACTATTCATACGCATAGAAAGAACCTAATGAAAAAGACTAAGGCTAAAAATGCTGTTGGCCTGGTGAAATTTGCGTTTCAGAACGGAATAGCCGCTTTTTAAAGCATCCCCTTTTTTGGGTATTTTTCTACCCATTTCATGGTATTTTCATAAAGTTAAGTTTTATGAAAACATATGATTATCAGCTTGTTATGTAAATAATAGGTCAGAGTCAAAATTGGTTGCCCAAATTCGAATCTAGAAAATATCTAATTTCATGGTGTCATTTATTTAAACCAAATAAATGATAAGCTCTTAGGTTAATGGTTAATCTGGAAGACGCTAGGGGGTTTGAGGTTTTCGCTTAATCCTTTGGTTTGCCAACTATCTCACTCAATTATAGCAAACCCCCGGGTGTTTTCTGCCTAAGAAAAAAAATTAAGTAGTAAAGTCCACACCACTAATTCCGCAAACAGCCTCTTTTTACAAAGAGCCTGATTTTGTATTCTGAAAACAGTCTAACGTAACAAAATTGATTTTTGG
>CAYGTD010000330.1:0-3980 GCA_964352725.1 uncultured Roseivirgaceae bacterium | reverse complement strand
TTTCCAAACTGTTGTTGGATAAAGTAATAAGCAGTCTGTATCCCTTTTCCTCTGAATAGTTCATAATCCCCTTAATCACATTAGAAAAAAAGAAATGAACAATTTCAGGAATGATTAGCCCAATAGTTTTTGAACCCTTTCCACGCAGCGCCATGGCTTGCGAATCAGGCAAGTAGTTTAATTTTTTAGCGAGTTGATTGACTTTTTTCTTAGTGTCATCACTTATATCAGGATAATCCTTTAAAGCTTTTGAAACAGTAGTTACGGTAATGCCTAGTTTTTCTGCAATGTCTTTTAATGTTGTCCTGTGCTTAGCCATATTTTATGGAATATAGCCTAAAAACGCAAAACACTATTTAGACTGATTCTAAATTGTAATTTATTTTTTTAACGAAAAGGATTACGTTAACGTTTTCGTTCACATACAATGTTTTTGTCTATTGTAGAGGTTATAGAAGTGATATAATTTTTCAAAAATTTTCAAAATAGCAACCCTTATTTATGAATTCTTTAAATGACTTTGATTATTTAATTCGACTCATTTAAAAATTCATAATACTAACAGGAAAAAACCAAATCGTTATGAAAGCAATTTTACAAATCAAGTCTATCAACACCCTCAATAGAGCTATGGTATTGGTAGCAGTTTTTTTTACGTGTGTTGCGAGCGCGTTGGCTCAAACCAACATCTCAGGTAACATTACTGATGAGACTGGAGAAGGCATACCAGGTGTAACAGTCGTTATCCAGGGAACTTCACAAGGTAGTATCACAGACTTGGAAGGAAATTATGAAATTTCTACCAATCTAAGTGGTGATTACATTCTAAGCATATCCTATATAGGTTATAGACGTATTATGCAGCCCATTTCTTTGGGGTCTGGATCCGTCTCAGAAAACTTCCAATTGGAACTCGATTTAATCGGTCTTGATGAAGTAGTAGTGACTGGAGTTGTAAACCCTAAGTCTAAACTTGAATCAAGTGTATCTGTGACTACACTAAATTCAAAGACAATAGCACAATCAGCTCCAAGAACAACAGCTGAAATTTTTAGAACAATACCAGGTATTAAAGCGGAAGCTTCTGCGGGTGATGGTAATACTAATATTTCAGTTCGTGGTGTTCCGATTTCTTCAGGGGGATCAAGATACTTGCAATTGCAAGAAGATGGTTTGCCAGTTTTGCTTTATGGAGATATTGCCTTTAGTACACAAGATCAATATATCAGAGCAGATCAGACAATTGATAGAATTGAAGCAATAAGAGGAGGTTCTTCAGCAACTACTACAAGTAATGGTCCAGCAGGTATTATCAACTTCATTTCCAAAAATGGTAGTGTAGAGGGCGGTAGTGTTTCTTCCTCTTTTGGACTAAACTACAACTCAATCAGAACAGACTTTGAGTATGGTTCACCAATAGGAAATAATACTTCTTTTCATATTGGCGGATTTTTCAGACAAGGAGAGGGTCCAAGACAAGCAAATCATACAGTAAACCAAGGTGGGCAGATCAAAGCAAATCTTACAAAATACTTTGATAATGGGCTAGCAAGAGTTTATTACAAAATGCTTAACGATAGAACTGCTGCTTACATGCCAATGCCTATCAAAGTAATAGGAACAAACGATGATCCAACATGGGAGTCAATTGATGGTTTTGATGCAGTTTCTAATGGTTTACAAACACCATTCTTCCAGCAAAATTTTGGATTAGGTCCTGATGGAAATGCTAGAAATGTAGATATTTCTGATGGAATCCACACTAATTCTCACGCAGTGGGCGCCTACCTTGAGTTTGATTTGCCAAACGAATGGACTATTTCTAATAACTCTAGAATGACATTCAATAGCGGAAGATTTGTAGCTCCATTTACTGCTGAGGTAGGAACTACAGCTAGCATTGTTGAACCTATTTTAAGAGCAAATGGAGATACTACAGCTGCTGGAGCAGTTTCGCCTTATACACTTAATAGAGTAGCTAATGGAAATACGTTTACTGATACTTCTAATGGCTTACTTCAGAGAATCCATGTATTTGATGTTGAGTTGGAGAATTTCAACAACTTCATGAGTGATACTCAATTGAAAAAATCTTTTGGAAATGCAGGTATTACGTTCGGACTTTTCAAGTCTTATCAAAACATTGAAATGTCTTGGTTGTGGAATACCTACCTAATGGAAGTGCAAGAAGATGCTGATCTGGTAAATGTCAATGCCAATGGTGCTGATGTAACTGATAATGGATTGGTGAATTATGGAGTACCGCTTTGGGGTAACTGCTGTACTGGTAAATACAATACTAACTACGATGTAACCGCTCCTTATCTAAGTGCTTCTTTTGAAGTTTCAGATGATTTGAATATTGATGCTAGTGTTCGATATGACAAAGTGAAAGTGGCTGGTCTTGTGACTCCAAGTCAGCAATTGGCCAATTTCGACGTGAACGGAAATGGAACAATTGATGCACCAGAGAAAAGTGTATCAAGAGTAAATAATGCAAATGCAAAGGTGGTAAACTATGATTACGATTATGTGAGCTACTCTTTCGGTGCTAACTATAAAATCTCATCAGACAATGCTGTTTTTGGTCGATTGAGTCAAGGTTATGTAGGAAATGGTGAGCGTGCTACATGGCATCAAGGAGGTCCGTATTTGGATAATGGCGCACCTAAGAATTCATTGTTTCAAGCAGAAGCAGGATATAAGCAGCGATTTACTAATGGTGGTTTATTCATCACAGGTTTCTATGCTAAAACAGAAGAAGAAGCAGGAGTGGAGGCAACAACACAAAATGTACTTAGTAATGATTATAGATCATTCGGACTTGAAGTAGAAGGAAACTTCCGATTCAATGCATTGGATTTTAGAAGTGCCATTACTTACGTTAATGCAGAAATTGTAGATAATGATGGAAACAACAATATTGGGAACACTCCAAGACGTCAGCCAGCATTGCAGTACAATCTATTGCCGTCTTACAATTTGCCAGGGGGTCACTCAATTGGGCTTAGCTTAATTGGACAAACGAAAGCATACGCACAGGATAACAATGATTTGGTAATGCCAGGATATATGATAGTTAATGCATACGTTTCAGCTAAGCTATCCAAAGGTCTTCTTTTCTCAATCAATGCAAATAACCTGACAAATACTATTGGTATCACAGAGTCAGAAGAAGGATCGATCACAGATGGAGCTACAAATTACTTGCGCGCTAGATCTATCATGGGTAGAACACTTGTTGCAAGCCTTAATTTGACATTTTAATAGGTTAGTTAGTTAAACTTTAAAGGGTGGTCACAGATAGGCCACCCTTTTTCAAAATGAAGAACAAGGTTCAACTTATATCGTACGCCAATCGATTTGGCAAGGCAGATTTAAAGTCTTTCCACACATTTCTTAGGAATGAACTTTCAGAAGAAATTGATGGAGTACATCTTTTGCCTTTCTTTTTTCCAATAGATGGAGCAGATGCTGGTTATGATCCACATGATAATCGAGTAGTGGATGAACGAGTAGGCTCTTGGGAGTCAATTCAAGAGATGTCTGAAGATTTTCCTACCACTGTAGATTTAATCATTAATCACGTTTCGGATCAATCTCGAGAATTTCAGGATGTTTTAAAGAAAGGATCTTCTTCTGAATATTTTGAATTATTTCTTACAAAGGATAAAATATTTGGAGGGTTAGCCAATGAGGAGGACGTCAATAAAATATATCGCCCTCGACCCAACCGACCATTCTCTTTAAGAAAACTTGAAAGTGGAGAAAAAATTGAATTTTGGACTACTTTCAGTCACAAACAGATAGACATAGATGTCAACTCTTCAAAAGGGAAAGAATACATTGAGTCTGTTTTGGAAGTGTTTGCTCAGAATGGAATAAAAACCATTCGACTTGATGCTGTGGGTTATGCTATTAAAAAAGCAGGGACATCATGCTTTATGATTCCTGAGACGTACAGCTTCATAGAAGAAGTT
>CAYGTD010000329.1:0-3984 GCA_964352725.1 uncultured Roseivirgaceae bacterium | reverse complement strand
ACGCCCGAATTTTAATGATAACATCATCTCCAATAAATAACTCTCCGTTATCCATGGTCTTGCTAAAATTGATTCCATAATCTTGCCTATTAATCGTTAGGTCTCCTTTCAGTCCAAGTGTCACTGATCCAGTTGGGTCTTTAAATGGGCCTTTCATTTCAAAAGGAAAACGGACTGGTTTTGTTATTCCTTTGATGGTTAAATCGCCTTCAACATATTTAATAGATCCCTTTTGATTGAAACGTGTACTCGTGAAGGTGATTTCAGGGAAGCTAGCAGCATCTAACCATCTGGGGCCTTTCAGATGACCATCTCGTGTCTCATTGTTGGAGTCTAAACTTTTGACCACAATAGTAACATTAGCTGATTGAATTTCTTTGTCGCTGTTGAGCTTTACATCGCCATTATATTCCGTAAATGCGCCAGTCACTTCTCCTACCATGAAACGCTCAACATTGAATTGAATAAGCGTATGAATCACATCCAGTTTGAAGTCGACCTGCGCTCGAATAGATGCGCTTATAAATATGAGCAGTATAAATAAAATTTGTTTTCGCATAATGTTCTACTTTACCCCAACATTATACGATTAACCTATCTGGATCGACAATCCCGATTGGAATTGCCAAATTTAGTGAGAGACTAAGCTGATTTTTTTAAGAAACTGGAAGGCGTGCGTCCTTCAAGTTTTTTGAAAGCGTTCACAAAGGATGTTTTGTTATTAAACCCTGCTTCATAGGCGATCTGAAGTAATGTGTAGTGTGGATGAGATTCAATTAATTTTTTAGCTTCTATCACTCGAAATCGGTTTATCAGGTCAAAGAAGGTGGTATTCATTTGCTGGTTTAAAACCTGAGATATGGTATGTTTCGACACTTTCAGCGGCTCTGAAAGATCTGTTAGTCGTAGCTCTTGATTGAGATAAAGCTTTTTATTTAGTAGGAGCTCATCGATTGACTGTTCGTACTGAATAGCTTCCTCTTTTGTTAACCCGCTTTTTTGATATTTATCATCTTTGATTATCTCTTCTTCAATAGGTTTCTGCCATCGAACTCCCGCTAGCTTATACGAAATGGCGTATACCAACAATGATATAGGCACGACATATAAGTAATCAAAGTGTCTGCGGTACAGTTTGGTAAAGTAGAAAAGCAAAATGATGAATCCAGTGCAAATAATAAGGATGATGAGCACGCCAAACCAAGTGGTTTTCAGCCAGTTTATTAGCTCGATATTGATGGATGATAAGTTATTCTTCAGTTGTTGGCTATATTGGTTGATTTCTTTTCGGGTAAGGAAAAGGAAGTAGGCCAGATAAAGGAATTGAAAAATAAATAGATAGGAATAGAAGTACTGAAGCACATTTAACTCTTCTGGTCGCTGGTCAAATGGAGTAAGCATCCCGTAGTGAACTTGACCAAAAGCCAACATGTCATTGGTGAATAGAGGAATCAATATAGTGAAGAGAACAAAGGGGAGTAGGAAAAGAAGGTCTCTTCGCTTAATATTTTGTTTGGTGATACATCGGACATAGAAATAATAGAGTGGACCAATGAGCAACCAGCTACCGTGTCGCGTTCCATAGAATACATCTAAGCCAATATCATAAGGCCAACGAATGGCCAAGAATTCAAGCTGTAGCCACAATAAGCTCAACAAAAATAATAGCAACCATAACCCTTCTTTCTCTTTGAAATTTTTTTTGATACCTAGAAGGTTGATTGCAAATACACTGTGAGCAATGCTGATGATAATTGCAATAGACCATATATCGATAGATTGAGGCATAACAGTAATTAAAACAACTAAATGGTGTTAACTATCCGCTTTTATTTTTTTGGAAAAATGACTTTATTAACGGTTTAGGCATAGAGTTTCTGTTGTGATAACGCTTTTAATATAAAAAGAGGGATTTGCGCTTCATAATTGGCAATCGAGAATAAAGTTTATTAGTGTCTTAATGCTTATAGGAACAGACAAAACCCGGAAGTAAGATAGTTGCTAAAAGAGAGGAAATTTTAAAATAGGTAGCGGAAAGGTGAAGACTAGATGAAAGTTGTGGAAAGCACTCTAGCTGCTTGAAAGTTTATAAATAGGCCCTTTATTTTGGCAAAATAGTATTAATGCTTTTCAGCAACTTCCTTAAATGGCTTAGAAATCTGGCCTATCTTGCCATTTAGGGTATTATTATCAAGGTTACCCAGAAGCACCACAACCACCTTGCTCTCTGGATAGATTAACAATGCTGAACTAGCTCCAATGGCCGATCCAGTGTGCGCATGATAACGAGAGCCACTCTCACTTATCGCATCACCAATACCAAAGGCATAATTGGTATGTTTATTATTGTCAGTTTCAATTTCGTTAAAGTATACTTCTAAGGTTTGTTGAGAGATTACTCTATGATTCAAAACATCAAGGTAGAGCCTGACCAAACTTTGAGCTGTGCCAACAAATCCACCACCTCCAAACTTACAGCTATTATTAACTTCATTTGCTTCTTTTCCTTTTGAATTGGACAAGTTCCACTTTTTATAATATTGAACTTCATTAATTATGTTACTTGATTTATCTAACCAGATGTCATCGATATTTGATGGTTCAAGAATTTGTGAGGTGACAAAGGTTGTATATGGCTGGCCACTCAACTCCGTGATGAGTTGAGAAAGCAGAACATACCCAAAGGAAGTGTACGAGTATTTTTCACCTGGTTTAGACATCAATGGGTCGTTAATAAAGACAGACATAGCCTCAGATGGTGAAGTGCAATGTTGATTACTGATTTTCATCCATTCATTTTTATTATAGCCCCTAACTCCAGCGGTATGATTGATTAAGTGTTTTACAAGGACATCTTCATATGATTCCGGTAAATCATCAAGGTAATATCTTATTGACCTTTCGATATCTAGCTTATTCAAGTCAATAAGTTTGGCAAGCGCTAAACCAGTGATTGATTTTGATAAACTATAATACCTGAATTGATGATCTGTATTTACAGGAATTGCTTTATTTACATTAGCTAGACCAAAGCCTTTGGACCAAATAACTTCATCTCCAACCCCCACCGCAATAGATAGACTCGGATAGATCTCTAATAGTGATTGAATTGTTTGTTCTGCATTTAACTTAGCCTCATCATATTGAGCCAGGCAATTTTTTGAAATTGAAATGAATAATAGAAGTGTAAACAGACCTTTTAGTTTGCTCATAGGGATTTATTTAAGACCAACAATTTGATAAAAGACCAGTGTATTTCAGGATAGTTGCACGAAAGGTCAAAATACCCTGTAGTTGCTAATATTCTAGAGAAATTGACATTTAACCTAACGACTAACTAGCGAGAGTATGCCCACCACTTGCTTGAAAGCACTAAAAGGAACGAAGGTGCACCATCCCTCAAAAGCTATCTCCAAGAAAATGCGTTGAGAAGTGAAAACCCAGAAGCAAGATAGTTGCTAAGAGGGATGATGCTTCAGAACCTGCCTTCCTGCCTGCCTGCCGATGGTTAGTGTTTGGGTCAAAAGCAAATTAAATTCATGAGGAGCACTAATATCTCTTCTTGTACATAGCTCCATTGCGATAAATAGTCATTGATGCCTCGCAGCGAGAAGATTGACGGTTGGGAAAATAAATTTGCTATTTGAAAACAGTTATAAATCCCCTAAACTCCTGACATTCTGTCTCAAATACATAGTAATAGACTCCCGGAAGGATATCGTTCCCCCAAGTATTATCGTAGCTCTTGGATTCATAAATCAATGTCCCAGCCCTGTTCACGATCTTAATAGGTGCACCTACTAGGGCTTGTGATACTTTAAAAGTGTCATTCAAGCCGTCCCCATTCGGAGTGATTACATTCGGGATAAAGGCGTTTTGTTGCGAGTCCTCTACCCGATACTGAAATTCCTGAACGCCACATCTTGTGTCCCTAGAATAGGTGTAGATCCCGTCTCCAATTTTTGGAGCCCGATTGGTGGTAGA
>CAYGTD010000328.1:0-4001 GCA_964352725.1 uncultured Roseivirgaceae bacterium | reverse complement strand
CGTTTTTTATTGTAATGGTAATCGGCATTTTCCGAACGATCTCCCAAACTTGCGGCCCATGTAACTTTAGCTGTAACGTCTGGCCGTTCAACTCGACTAAGGTGATCATGTTCATCCCTTAATTTTTGCATGCCTTCAGCAGTAATCATTTGCGTGCGGATTACTTTTGGTAGTGTTGATTCTGGAATTTTTCGCCTCATCGATGATCTTGTTTTGAAAATTTTCGCAAAGTAATATAATGATGGATAGTTTGTTGCAGAACAATATGCATCGTTCAAAATTTCGAAATTAGGAGAATTGTATAACGAACCGAAGGTTCACGAGCACCATTGAAATTAAATCAGTAAGTGAGTAAATCTGTGTGGATGATAGTGATGGAGATACATGATCTCCCACAAAGCAAATTGATTTTTAAGAACAGCCTAAGATTCCGAGTTTTTCTAACAACTGAGGTTGTTCTTTTCTTTTAAGGCAATTTCTGCACAGATATTAACGCTATTGTATAATCATCTTGCTTTTAAAGCTACTCAAATCACAATAAGTAATCTCACCTGAATTCTGCTAACCTCGAATCACTAGGTAACTGATGTAAGTAAAATAGACCAATACGAACACTACACCTTCCCATCGATCAATTTTTGGCTTCTTACCAATTATCACGGCAAAGATTAGCAAGGTGCTTGCAAATATTACCATTAGTATATCCGTATTACTTATAACAAAGAACGGTAAAGGACGAATAACGGAACTGATACCAAGTATCCACAATAAATTGAAGATATTAGATCCAATTACATTGCCCACAGCTAAATCGGCTTGGCCTTTTTTAGCAGCTATTGCAGAAGTTACTAGCTCTGGCAGAGAAGTGCCAACTGCAACTACTGTTAGACCAATAAATGTTTCACTAAAGCCAAACAATAAAGCCAATTCAAATGCACCGTCCACAACCCACTTACCACCTAAGAATAATCCAAAAGAACCAGCTACAATTAAACCAACAGCTTTCCAAATTGGATATTCATTGATATCAGTTGAATCAGTAGAAGGGTTCACATCTATGTCATTTGATTTGGTTTTTGATACAACGAAAATATAGGTCATGAACAATCCGAAGAAAAACAATAAGATAGAACCATCAATTCTACTTAATGTTAATCCTTTGACTTCCACAAAGAGATCTGCATTAGCTAAAAAACCAACAAACAATGTGGCAGCAAGTGAAATGGGGATTTCCGTGAAATATATGCTACGCTGAATAGGTAATGGTTTTATGATCGCAGCAACACCTAGTATCAATAATACATTGGCAATATTACTCCCTAGTATATTTCCAATCGCCAACTCTGAGCTTCCATCAAAGCTAGCAAAGATGTTTACAACCAACTCC
Source organism: uncultured Roseivirgaceae bacterium (assembly GCA_964352725.1). Taxonomy (GTDB): domain Bacteria; phylum Bacteroidota; class Bacteroidia; order Cytophagales; family Cyclobacteriaceae; genus Ekhidna. Next base: position 2,614 of record CAYGTD010000328.1, on the reverse strand, counting down.
GGCATACTCGTGCCAAATGAAACTATAGTTAAGCCAATTACTAATTCTGGAATGTTATACCTTTTTGCTATTGAAGACGCACCGTCAACAAGTAAATCAGCACCTTTAATTAAAAGGACAAATCCTAAGGTAAACAATACATAAATCATATAATTCCAAGATTAGTGAAATGAAAATTAATCAATACGCCGTACTGGGTCTTCTGATGATAGAAAAATTTAATTTCTGTAAAAAAACGTGCAATTTTACTACTATTTATCCTTAACTATATTCAAATTAATATTTGATTTCAAATAAATAGGGTCAGGCGAAGAACCACCCTCGATTCATTTTAACCTTGTATTTCCTCGAACCACATTTTAAAGTAGGATTAAGTTACCGTCATTTGCTTTTAAGCCTTGCCGGCCGCCATTAAAATCGTTACCGGTATGTAACTGACTAGACGCACAGGCAATCACACATTACATATCTGATCTTATGTTAATTATTTCCTAAAGCTCACAAGCAGCAAATCACTAGTTTTGTTATATAATGGTCGTGTGGCGCCTGCCCCGCTGCATAGCGGGGTTGAGATTGCTTCGGTTTGGGTTGGTCATAATAGTGAAGCGCTGGCCTTTTCGTCCTTTTATGTACTCACTTCTTTTCTAGGTGTCTTGTCCTGAAATAGGTTTACACAAATCGAGTAAACAAAATGGATGAAAACAAGAATCGAGGAATCCGAGATGCTGGAGATTTAAGTCTATCGGAACTCCACTATTAGCAATTAGCACTAGTGAGTAAATGTGTGCGTATTTAAGGATTCATTCACTCCCATATATTGTTTTTGTAAGCAATATGGATTTAAATTGCACCAATAGTATGATTATTTATGTAATACTACAATTATGTCAACAGTTAGGAAAACAATAACTATTACTGATCAACAGGATAAATGGATTAAAGGTCAAATATCTGCAGGTGAATTCACGAATGATAGTGAGTATGTACGTCATCTAATTCGTCTAGATCAATCTAAAAGCAATAAGTTGTCCAATCTAAAAGCGGCTATTGCAAAAGGTCTCGAAAGTGGAATAAGTGACAGCACCATCCCTGATATTATGAAAAAAGTGGAGGATAGAATGAAAGCGGATGGGCGCTTATAAACTTTCCAAAGAATGCGAGATCGATATTTTAGAAATGTATGAATATGGAATTGAGAAATACGGATTATATCAAGCGCAAGAGTATTTGATTGGTCTTCATGACCTTTTTCAAACATTATCAGAAAATTCTGGAATAGGTAGAGATGCATCTGAATTCTATCGATCTCTAAAAAGATTCGTCTACAAATCTCATATGATTTTTTACATTCAATCTGAATCAGGAATATTTATTGTAAGAACACTTAGTCAAAGTATGGACTATGAGGGGCATATAAAATCTATATAGATTGTATTCATTGTATCCATTTTGTTTCGTTTTTTGTTGCCTCAATCAGCGTTTCTTCTTTTGGATGCTTTATCAAATCCGAGTAAAATACCGGTCAGTGTTATTAGTATAGAAAATATAATCAAAGTAATCATACGCTTTGTGAATTGAAGTAGTACACCAATACCTCTGATGAACTAATTAGGTTTTAGACAATTGTTTTAGAACGACGTGTATATGGTGAGATGACGCACTTTTTTTTTAAAAAACGTCCAACACTTTATCACGCCAGAAAATGGATTAGGAGATTTTGCGGGGTGGCGGGAGGTGATAGGAGAGTATCGGATTCTTGTAATTAAGGAAGGTAAGTATTGGAGGATTTGAAAGTGTAGAATAAGGCTCAATTGCCATGTCAATTAAACAAGATGCTTGCATTATATGATCAATTCCTATCTGGCAGGTTTGTGCTTCAGGGTCAGGCTCATCATGCTCAGGAAGTGCATCACTTTGTCCCATAATCACTTCCAAGAATAATTCTACAACTGATTCTATCTCGTTTACTGTAGGATCAAACGTTCTGCCTTCCAAGTCATCAGCAGCATCTACTGAGAGATTGATCATATAGATGCTTAGAATCAGACTGAGATGTCTTGCAACGTATAGTGAAATAAACCTGATCACTTAGTAAAGGAAATCAATTGAATGTTCAAACACAATTTTTACTTTTATAATCTATTAATATGGTACAATATCTAATGAAAAAAATGGATTCAGTTTTCCAGATATTTATGCAAAATACACAATAGAATAATCAGAATGGTCAATATTAACTTCTGTACGATAATAGTCATTTTATCTCCACCCTCCTCCAAGGGCTTTGTATAATTTGATTTTTGAATAGTAAAGCTGCTCACGTACATCAATCAGTTCTAGGCGGGATTGCAAGGCATTTTGCTGTGTAATGAGCACTTCCAAATAAGAGGCTCTACCTGTCCTGAACAAATCTGATGAGGTCTCAATGGAGGAAGTCAATACGACTACCTCGCTAGATTTAAGCTCATATCGTTTCTGCAGGTTTCGGATGTTTCTGATCTCCAGCGAAACTTCGGAATATGCTTCCAGAAGCGTTTTCTGGTAGTTGTAAAATGCTTCAACCTGGTTTGCCTTATTGAAGTTGAACTCCGATTTAATAGCACTCCTGTTAAAT
>CAYGTD010000327.1:0-4036 GCA_964352725.1 uncultured Roseivirgaceae bacterium | reverse complement strand
GCTACATGGTGCCATTGATCATCTGCAATGTTGATTGTTCCCTCCACTAAATCAGGAGAGGTATTATTTCTATCTGCTTCATAACGTATCGCACCTGATGAATTGGTGCCAATATTTAAGGTGGCATTGGGGGAGGTAGTTTCATTCAATGACACGATTGAAGCATTAACTTGTGAAGTTTTTACCCAAAATTCATACGTAAAGTTTAGCGTATGCTGAACCTCCTGTGAAGTCACAATTACGTCATCCGTACCAGCAAAATCTAAGGCATTACCAACTCCAGGTAAGAAATCAACTACGTTAGAATATGGACTTGTAAACGTACCGTCTACAAATTGAATTCTATATTGATATCTAGTACCTGTTGCAAGTGCGAAATCAATAACCGCATTAGTTTCTAATGCATCTGCTCCAAAAAAGTCCACAGATCCCAGCGTAGAGCTAAAATTATCATCAGACCATTCGAGAGTTATTTGATCTGCGTTTGGTATTTGTTCCCAGCTTGCTTCAAACCCAAAATCACTACTTTTTAATGGGGCGAGAGCTGTCTGAACAAACGCACTCGAGCTGACAAATGATGCTCCGCTGATCGTACCATTATTGGCATTGGCTGTAAGATCCAAAAGTGGGTTAGTTACTTGATTGAAATTATAATAGGCTACTAAGCCTGACTCTGTTCCATCAAGCTCTTGGAACATACTTTCCTTGATACTTGTTTCAGACTTACCGTAACTATATATTCTCAATTCATCGATCTCCCCTTGCATATAGTCGGAATATGCAGGTCCTGAATTGTCGATTTCTGACGTTCCAATCTTCAAGTCTGAACCAGCACCTGCATAAACAGGTGACGCACTTGAAGCATTGTAAAATCCTACTTGATTTCCATTGATAAATAGGAACATTCCAAACCCATTGTAAGTCCCTGTAACGTGATAAGACTCTCCCGTTTCTAATGTGTATGGCACAGACAATTGCTGTAAGACTGATCCGGAACTAACATGTAATAAAATTAACTGTGTTTCTGAGCCAGTGTCTGAATACCCCAGCACGTATCCGCTGATGGTTCCAAGGGAAGCATCCAGCGTTCCTTTTTGAACAAAGATGAAATTCTCACTAGGCAATGGTTGTGCATTCAATTTTATCCAAGCTTCTATAGTATAACCGCTAGTAGGCTCTAAAGACGAACTAGATGGCACAATCACATAATCACCACCATCGAATGAAAGTGCATTCTGTACGAAAGCAAAATCAAGAAAACTACTTGAGAATTCCGATGAACTTAATGTAGCATCTATTGCAACTTCATCATCAACTACTACAGCTACGTATGCTTTGCCTTGGTCAAAAGAACCGCTTACATTCCAACTACCGTCTAATTGAACCGCATCTACAAACTCTCCTACTAGAACAGAGCCTTGATCTAGGTTACAACCGTCGGCTGCTTCATAGATCACAATGTTGGAATTCTGCTCAGCAGTAGAAGTTCCTGCGATATCTGTTGATGATACTGAAGTGATAACTGGTGCATCAATTACTGCTGCAGTGAAATTGATTCCACCCTTTTCATTACAAATAAAGTGGTTAGCATAAATTTCATTACCGGATAAATCCCCACCGTTCAACTCTATTCCATAATCTCCATTATTAGCAATAGTATTTACAGTTCCAACAGTTCCAATCTCTAATCCAATATGACCATTAGGTCCGTTAATGTATATACCAGAATTGATGTTTTTCAATGGGGTTGTTCCATCTCCTTCTACACCTATTCGATTACCCTCTATTCTAACATTTCTTACTTGAAGGTTTATGTTTATGCCATTACCAGTTGAAGCTGAATTAGCATTTGCTACAAGTCCATTACCTGATATGGTATTGTCTGATATGATATTATTGCTACTTGAGGCATCAATTACATCTAGGAAAATGCCATTTACTGCGTTACCAAATGGATTATCGATGAGTACAGTAACACCATCACCGTCCAATGTAAGGTCACCACTTCCGTTGATATCTACTCCAATTCTATTGCCGCTTATATCAAGATTAGTTTGGTCACCATTTACTCTGATTCCATTACCTTGATTTGCCCCAATTGTATTGTTTGATATTGTGATATTAGTTCCCCCAAGGCCAGTTAAGTTTATACCATGGCTTCCATTCCCAAGTGGTGATAGTCCATCACTGGTCAATCCAATAATATTATTTGTAATTGTATGGTCACTTACAGTTCCACCACCCATAGCGACCCCAATAGAGCCATTATCCGAAATCACGTTTCCATCTACTAATACATTATTAGAGCTAGATACTAGCTCAATACCATTTCCCCCGTTTCCTAATCCAGCTGTACCAGCAGCATTCAATCCTATATAATTGTTAAGAATACTACCAGTAGATGAACTATTTATTACAATACCATCGGCGCTTATATCAGCATTATTTCCCGAAATGACATTTCCTTGTCCGGTACTTACTCCTCCAATGGCGAACGTTGTTGTTCCTCCAATGTTAATCCCACCTTGATCGTTACCTACAGTCGCTGTTCCATCTGAATTGGTTCCAATATAGTTGCCATGAACAACCAATCCAGTAAGATTACCTGCTGTATTGATCCCGAACCTCCCTATCCCAGCACCTGAAATGACATTCCCTTCACCTGCACCCGAATCACCACCTGTCAGTAACCCATTGATTGTGCCTGCTGTTCCAATACCATGATCATCATTAGATGAGAGTAGTCCATCTGCACCAAGACCGATCCAGTTTCCTTGTATAATCGCATTATCAGCTCCTACGACATAGATACCAGAGTTTGCATTTCCATGAATAATGTTACCAAAACCAGCTGCTCCAATTTTAGCGTTTGCGCCTCCATTTACAGTTATTGCTGCATTTTGCGGATTACTCACAATCGATCCTGATGTCCCAGTAATGATCAATCCATAAACTTCAACATTATCTGTATCAATCCTGATTCCTGTATTATTAGATGGAACTGAGGTTGCATCTATGGTTACCATTGTATTTTCATCAGCAAAAGCCCAACCAGATTGAGTGGTTCCATCAATAATGGTTCCTTGAGCTGTAATGAAAGGAAGCTCTGAAACAAGATTGATCACAGGATTTAATCCTGGAATATTGAATGTAATCGTTTCATTCGAGCTAGCATTCGCATCAATTATTGCTTGACGTAAAGATCCTGGTCCTGCATCCGCAGTAGTGACTACAGAGAAAGGTGCAATTTCCATTGCTCCAGACGCTACCCAGTTGGAAGAAGTACCATTCAGAGTAAAACCATTTAAGGTTCCATTATTTTGATTGATACTTCTATCGTATAAGGTAGCAACACCTGTGTTGTCCGCATCAGCTATACCTTGATCGAGTTTATAATAAGCAATTAATCCAAGCTCATTCCCAACCAATGTTTTGTAGATATTATCTACGATTTCTGACTCAGTTCTATCTCCATTCCAGACTCGAACCTCATCCAATTGACCCAAATAAGCACCCACTCCATTGTTGTAAGAGCCTAGTTCAAAGTTGGCAGTATTTGACACATCTCCAGCTAACGCCCCACTTGCGTCTAATACCCCATCAATATAAACGTAACCTACTCCTGCTACTCTTTTACAAAGGATATGATGCCAGACATTATCACTTACTCCAGTAGCTGAAGTCACTGCTGCACCTCCAATTTCAAAATAAATCTTATCTCCAGCTAGCGCAGCACGCCACCAAGTACCCTCCGCATTTCGTTTAGAAATGATGGCCTTATTAGTTGTCGTTGTTTTCATCCAAAACTCCATAGTGAAATCACCAGTCCCGAAATTCATTGATGAAGGATTGGGAACACTTACAAAATCACCAGCACCATCAAAATCCAAGGCATTATGTGGTGGTGCATAGGTAGTTCCAAACTTGACATCAGAAGGACCAGTGAAATTATTAGCGGCACTTAATGCACTTACACGATAGTAGTAGCCTACTCCTGCAGCAACCGTATTGTCCATGAAAGAAGTCTCATTGATAC
>CAYGTD010000326.1:0-4045 GCA_964352725.1 uncultured Roseivirgaceae bacterium | reverse complement strand
ACAATAATACCCTCATTTAAGCTTTTTAATGTGGCTTCATCCATTCCTTTTCCAGTATCCTCAATAGAAACCCTAATCTTGCTACCCTCTCTTGCGGTAGTGATATTTATCATTTGTCCTTTTGATGTAAACTTAATTGCGTTCTGAACCAGGTTTCTAATAGCTACTGTCAAATGATCTTTATCACACCATGCAAGATCATCTGTTTGGTGATTGATCGATAATATGATGCCCTTTTGGTGTATAATTTCTTCATTTAAAACCATCACATTTCTAACAATTGTAGAGACTTGAAAAAAGCTCGGGTTGTTGGACATTCCTTGCAGTTGAGATTTTGACCAAAAGAGAAGATCATCCAATGTTTGGTTGATCTCATCCACCTTCTTAGCCAGTCCTTCCTGATGTTTCATAAATTGTTCAGGATCATTTCTGAGAACTGGGTCCAGCGACAAATACTGTTTTAATGTACTGAGCGGGCTTCTAATGTCATGCGAGATTACTGCAAACAGAAAATTCTTTGTCCTGTTAGCATAGACAAGTTTTTCTTTATCCTTCTCAATCATCCTATTGACTTTCATAATAGATGACTTATAAAACACCAAACAAAAAACAACGGTAATTGAAATGACAATCCAGTTTATATGAAGTCCATAGACTACCTGAATGCTAAAATCTTCTAATAAACTATACCTGTATGACAAGAAGACGTTTCCACATAAAATGACCAGTGCGGTAAGAATTAGTGATGTTGATCCATCGATTAATATGATGATTAAAGGAATTAGAATAATCAATAAATAGGTAGTTCCTGTAGGAAGGTTTAATTGAACAGAGTGGAAAAAGATTGCTGAAATCAGCAAGAAACATCCCGCCAATAACCAATACCTAGCAAGGTTATGCTTTTTGTAGGCTTGAAAAAGCATTGTGGGAAGACATACAATGAAAATGCTAGAAGAAACCATTTTGGCTTGCGCCAAATTGTTGATAGACAAGTGAACAATAACTACTATTATAGATATCCCCACTGCAAATAAGGTCACCATATTCAGTAATAAAATCCGTCTATTCTCAAAGCTCCGCGGTGCTTCGGGTAGGCTGCCTAAACTTAGAAGTCGCTTAATCAAAGAGATTAACATGATGATAAATCTAGGTAAAGAAAAGTTAGGTTTATGATGCCATAAAGGTCATAACTAACTGACTTAACTCATCTGGCTGCTCAGCATGTACCCAATGTCCCGCTTTTAAAACGGTTTCTATTTTCGCCTTAGGAAAATATGATTTGATCATTGAGTGATCATCGGGTTTAATGTAATCTGATTTGCCTCCAGCAATAAATAATGTATCACCATCAAAGGATACTCCATCTTCTATTGAGCTACCTACCTCCTCAATTGCTTTCTCAATGGCGTTGACATTTAATTTCCAGCTAAAGTTTCCATCCTTATCTCTATTCAAATTTTTCAAAATGAAAAGACGAACTCCTATATTCGAAATCACCTTTGCCATTTGATCTTCTGCATCTTTTCTTGATTCTAGGGAAGATAAATCCACCGAATGAAACGCTTCAAAAATTTGCTGATGATGTGGGGCATAGTATTTAGGAGCAATATCTACCACTATCAGTTTCGATACTCTTTTGGAGTAATGTGTAGCCAGATGCATTGCTACCTTCCCGCCCATGGAGTGACCAAGAATGGACGCTTTATCTAATCCTTCATCGTCCATTAGCTTTATTACGTCCTCCATCATCAAGGTGTAGTTGAAATCATCGCTATGAGGAGAGTTTCCATGATTTCTCATATCTACCAAATACACTTTGAAATGATCTGCAAAAACTTTTCCAAGTGTTTGCCAGTTGTCGGATGAGCCAAACACGCCATGTAAAATGATTAGAGGTTGCCCTTCTCCTAATGCTCGAAAATGTAGTTTCACTTGCCTTGTGTTTATGTAAATAGAAATTCAGTTATTCAAAGATAGATATACATATTACCTTCACGCCCTTTATGAAATCAATTAGCACCTTTTTATCCGATGCAGTCAACTTTATATGGGGGCCTCCACTTCTAATACTTCTTCTAGGAGGCGGTCTTTTCTTCTTAATATATTCTCGTTTTTTACCCTTCAGATATATCGGTCACGCTATTAATGTATTGAGAGGAAAATACGACGACCCAAATGATCCTGGCGATATCAATCACTTCCAAGCACTCTCTGGTGCCCTAGCAGCTACTATTGGAATGGGTAATATCAGTGGAGTAGCTTTAGCAATAGCCGCTGGTGGTCCTGGTGCTATGTTTTGGATGTGGGTAAGTGCATTTATCGGTATGGCAACAAAGTTTTTCACTTGTACACTTGCTGTTCAATTTCGAGGAAAAGATTCTGAAGGAAATCTACAAGGTGGGCCAATGTATGTGATACGAGAAGCTATGGGGAAGAAATGGATGCCACTGGCAGCTTTCTTTTGTGTGGCCGGTTTTTTTGGAGCCACGCCCGTTTTCCAGACGAATCAAATGGTAGCCGTCATTAAGAATGTGATTCTCATTCCAAATGGTGTCCAGGATTCATTTGGTCTCAACCTCACAATAGGCATAGTGATCGCCATTTTAGTAGCTATTGTGATTTTAGGAGGCATAAAAAGAATAGGAAACGTGGCTTCAAAGCTTGTTCCATCTATGGTTGTATTGTTTGTTGTGAGTGTGTTGGTAATTATGTTCATGAACATAGGAGAAGTCATTCCATCCTTTTTATTCATTATAGAAGATGCTTTTACCGCACAAGCTGTCCTCGGTGGAGCCGTAGGTGCTGTAATTATTGAAGGGTCCAAAAGAGCTGCATTTTCGAATGAAGCTGGAATAGGAATGGCACCTCTAATGCATGGTGCTGCTAAAACGAAAGAACCTGTTAGAGAAGGACTTGTTGCCATGCTAGGGCCAGCGATTGACACCATTATTGTGTGTACCATGACTGGACTTTGCATCATTATTACGGGTGTTTGGGACAGTGGTGAAGCAGACGGAATTCTACTTACCTCTCAGGCATTTGAAGCAAGTCTTCCGGGGTTTGGCCCATATATTTTAATGATCTGTGTCATGGTATTTGCCATTACCACCATATTCGGCTTAGCTTATTATGGTCAGAAATGTCTTTCCTTTTTAATTGGAGCTAAGTATGGCAAGTATTTTCACTACTGGTACATTGCTTTGGTAGTAGTTGGGTCAGTGGCGTCACTGACTGATGTGGTTAATTTAGTTTTTGTTGCCTATGGATTAATGGCTATTCCAACCATGATTTCAGGCATAATACTGGCACCAAAGGTGATGAAGGCAACAAAAGAATATTTCACAAATGTTTATAATTCCTAAATCTTTGGAGTGCTAGAGATAAGATGCAATATCTTTGTACTTCTTTTTATTAAAGAAGAATGCGAATAATTATAGCTGGAGCTGGTGAGATGGGATTCCATCTGGCAAAATTGCTTGCCGCGGAAGAGCAGGATATTGTCATTATAGATTCTGATAATGACGTACTGGAATATGTGTCTGCTCATCTAGATGTAGGTACTGTAAGAGGAAGCTCAACTTCCCCTAGAATTCTCAAGGAAGCCAATATTTCAAAGGCAGACCTATTAATTGCTGTTACATCCAATCAAGAAACTAACTTTACTACCTGTGTTTTAGGTAAGAGTTTAGGAGCAAAAAAGACGGTTGCTAGAATTTCCAACGTAGAGTTGTTAAGCAATAGAGAAGAATTGAATCTTTCCAACGTGGGTATCGATGAGATTATTTCTCCCGCATCGCTAGCTGCGCGAGAGATCAAAAGATTGCTCAAGCAATCAGCTCTTACAGATACATTTGAGTTTGACAAGGGCTGTCTTTCCTTAATTGGCATCACGGTAGATCCAGATTCAGAACTTTTCGGTAAGACACTCACTGAAACTGCCTACTTGAATCCAGATCATAACTTCACGACTGTTGCGATTCTTAGAGATAATAAAACCATCATCCCTTATGGTGAAAATCAATTCATGCAGGATGATCATGCTTAC
>CAYGTD010000325.1:2893-4059 GCA_964352725.1 uncultured Roseivirgaceae bacterium | reverse complement strand
GGACCAAAATCAGGAATCTATAAATCAACAGATGCAGGACAGAATTGGAAGCAAGTGACAACTGGACTGCCTAATGGTGATGTAGGGAAAATTGGGTTGGCGGTAACGCCGGCTGATCCACAATTGGTATATGCTACGATTGAATCGGATGGAAAAAGCAAAGGTTTCTATCGCTCGACTAATAAAGCGGAAAGCTGGGCAAAGCAGAATAGCTATACTTCAGGAGGGACTGGACCACACTATTACCAAGAGATTGAAGCTTCACCTACTAATCCTGATCTAGTGTATCAGATGGATGTCTTCTTACATGTCACTCGAGATGGAGGAAAGAACTTTGATTACCTAGGTAATGGACGAGAAAAGCATAGTGATAATCATGCCCTATGGATTGATCCAAGTAATGGTCAACACTTAATAGCGGGAACTGATGGAGGTCTTTATGAAACATTTGATGAAGGAACTACCTGGCGCCACTTTGGTAATCTTCCTATTTCGCAGTTTTATAAACTGGCTTTAGATAATGCTGAGCCTTTCTACAATATTGTGGTAGGAGCACAAGATTTGGGCACACTGATAGGTCCATCCCGAACAATGAATGTGGAAGGAATAAGGAATCAAGACTGGTACATTCCTTTAGGAGCAGATGGCTATGATGCAGCATTTGATCCAGAAGATCCGAACATTGTGTACATGGAAATTCAGCAAGGATTGCTGCATCGTCATGATAGAACTACCAATGAAGTACTGAATATTCAGCCACAACCTGCACCGAATGATCCACCTGAACGATGGAACTGGGATAGCCCAATTCTAGTCAGTCCGCATGACAGTAAAACGCTGTATTTCGGATCGCAAAGAGTTTGGAAGAGTACGAATAGAGGTAATTCTTGGACACCAATAAGTGGAGATCTAACAACCAATACAAGTAGGTATGCTCTGAAGATGATGGACAGAGTGCCAAGTGTAGATGCACTATACGATAATGGAGCCATGTCCAAATATGCTACGCTTACTGGTATCTCCGAATCACCATTGAAAAAGGGTTTGATATATACAAGCTCTGATGATGGTTTGGTTCAAGTGAGCGAAGATGGAGGACAGAACTGGAGACGAAGTACTTTGCCAAAAGTTCCTGCTCAGTCATTCATCAATGATGTAGAAGCATC
>CAYGTD010000325.1:0-2793 GCA_964352725.1 uncultured Roseivirgaceae bacterium | reverse complement strand
AAATCAACTACACTATTTCCTGTGCGAGATGCTTGGTGGTACAATCCTAGCGTTCCTATGCAAGCGAAAGAAATGCCTTCTCAGGGATCTTCAAGCTTCGTAAGCGATAATCCTCCTTTCGGTGCGGTATTTACTTACTACATAAATGATCTTCCAAAAACAGCAAAAGATCAGCGAAAGGAATCTGAAAAATCATTGAACACTCAAAAAGTAGATATTCCTTTCCCTGGCTGGGATGCACTGGCCAATGAGGCGAAAGAGGAGGAGGCTTCAGTGATGCTACTCGTAAGAGACGCCAACAATGAACCCGTTCGTTGGGTCGAAGGAGCTTCTAAAAAAGGAGTTTATCGAGCGACCTGGGATTTGAGATTGGCACCACCAAACCCCATCAACTTGACTGTCCCTGCCTTCCAGCCACCTTGGGCAGGCTCTCCACAAGGACCGCTGGTTGCCCCTGGAAAGTATAGTGTAGAGCTTTTCATAATGAATAATGGAAGTTTAGAATCCCAAGGGAAGCAAGAGTTTATGGTAAAAGCGGTGCACACTCCTGGAGCTGACTATGATCAGGTGGCAGCATTCCAAAAAAAGACGAGTGAGTTGTCAAGGAAAGTATCTAGTGCTGGAAGACAGTTAGGAGAAGCAGGTGAAAAACTTCGCTACATCAAAGCAGCATTGACTAACACAACAGCAGCTACTCCTGAACTATTCAATACACTAGCGACCTTAAACTCAACATTGTTCGATCTTCGTACTGCTTTGTATGGAGATGGAATTCGCCAAAGTAAGGATGTCAATACTTCCCCTTCCATAGCCTCTAGAGTAGGTGGGGTGATTTATGGCCATTGGGATACGACAGAACTCCCTACGGAGACTCAAAAGAAGAGCATTGAGATAGCGCAAACAGGTTTGGATCAATTCCTTCAGAACGCGTCTGCCTTTTTTAAGAATCTGGAAGCGTATGAACTGGAACTTGAAAAAGCAGGAGCACCTTATACACCGGGAAGGAAATAGGAGGAGAGTTTAGAAGTTGTTGAAAAGGATCTAGTTGGCTTATTCCCTGTCAGCAGCAGGCTGCCTGAATTTAGCTAGGGCTACATCAGACTTGCCTGCTGAAGGCAGGAATGAAGGGAAAGAATAAACTAAGAACGTCATTCCGTCTTGAGTGTGCGAATGCCAGAATTTTACTAAAAACTTCTGTGTTAGAGTCGTGCTTTGTGTATCAAACCACCCTTCAGGGTGTGACTTTTACAGAAATGACAGGAGTAGAGAATGAAGTCTTTTAATTATTTGCTGTGGTCTTTTCTTTTCACACCCCTCACTGCTTCAGCAGTCCATGGATCATCCGGCCAAGAGTGTTTTGGGTAGCGCCTTTTTAGTTCTTTGCGAACCTCAAAGTACGTTTCGTTCCAGAAGTTTTTCAAGTCAGAAGTAACTTGCACTGGTTTGAAACCTGGCGAAAGTAAATGAATTAAGAGTGGCTGTTTTCCTTCATTCACGGTAGGTGTTTCAGCCATGCCAAACAGTTCCTGTACTCGTGCAGCTAAGACGGGTGCTTCACCATTGTCTCGGTAGATGATTTTGATGGATGATCCGCTCGGGACTTCCATTTTAGAGGGAGCTAGTTTTTTCACGTGCTGCTGCATGGCATAGTCCAATGAATTGAGAAGCACCTCATAGAGGTTGATCTTCTTGAGATCTTGTGGCTTCTTCACATCAATCAGATAAGGAGCTAGCCACTCACCATTAGTCATCAGTAAACTGTCAGTACTTAGGTCGGGCCAGCTTTGTGATGGCTCCCATTTCCGAAGACTAGTCAGTCTATTCTGTAGTTGTTTTACTTCTTCTGTCCAGTCGAGAAGCGTTCGTCCCTCTTTTTTGATCGCATCAACTATGGCTTGCTGCAAGTGAGACGGGTCAGGATCAGATAATGGGACAGATTTCAAAATGATACTGCCAATGCGTAAATCTTTGGAGGCAATCAATCCACCATCTTCCGTATCCCATTCCACCACTTCCACTTCCTTTACCCGAGTAGCCAGATCCTTTGGGTTGAGTGGAGAAGCCATGAATATTTTACCCATGCCATCTCTCGCATCCAGATTGGCAATGGCTAGCCACGATTCATGTGCCAAATCATCTCTATGGCCTGCTGCAGCTATTCTTCCATTCGCTAGTTTGAACTGAGCGTTATTTCCTGGTCTAGCGAAGGCAATGCGTTCTGGAAATGCATGAGTCAATAGTAACCCTGTTTCATAGGGATCAAACGCATCGTTATCTGGTTCTTCATCAAACAATTGACGATAAGAAGACGATATTTTTTCAATTCGGTCAAAAAGACCTCCTTTTCGATCTTCTCTTCTATGCGTTCTTAGCTTTTCAATACGCGTATTGATATCTATCCCCGCTTCTCTTCCAAGCGGATCGCGCTCTTCCAATAGAGCGGCTACATCAGCTGCCAAACCAACTAAATTGTCTTCTTCCGCCATGATCAGCATATGTGCTAATCGGGGATGGCATGGAAGACCATGCATGTTTTTTCCATGTTCTGTAATGCGACCATCTTTTAGTGCTTCCAGCTGATGCAATGTATCGATTGCAGCTAGCCATGCACCTCTTGGTGGTGGACTTAGCCATGTGAGTTGATTAGGATCTGAGATACCCCATTTTGCCAAATCCAACGCCAAGGAAGCTAAGTCGGCTTCCATGATTTCAGGAATCCGATGGAGTTGCAATCGGTCATCAGTCGCTTTTGACCACATTCTGTAGCATACTCCAGGACTTAATCTTCCCGCC
>CAYGTD010000324.1:0-4080 GCA_964352725.1 uncultured Roseivirgaceae bacterium | reverse complement strand
GAATAATGTGTTGTCTGATTCAGTTTGAGTCATTTCATTTTTTTAGATTTTAATTGTTAGCTACTTCTACCGAAAGGATGCTTTGTAGTTTGGCTACCTCTTTTGCCAGTGCATCTACTTTGGCTGAGGTGTTGGAGAGGCTAGTCACTTTAGCTTCTAAAGTTTGATTGCTGTTTTTTAAGTTCTGATTTTCATTGGATAGCTCTTTCACCGCCTCTAGTAGAACGGCAGTCATTTGTGCGTAATTCACGGACTTCATTCCGTCTTTGTCCGTAGCGACTAGTTCTGGATAAACTTTTTCCAGTTCCTGAGCTATGAATCCAATTTGCTTTCCGCCTTTATCAGATTTCCAGTCGTAGGAAACACCTCTTAGCTTTTGGATGTTATCAAGTGATCCTTCCAATGGCTCGATGTTCTTCTTTAGTCTTTTATCTGAGGTTTGAGTAACCGATGTAGCAGTGATTGATCCATTCCCTCCATCCATACTTATGGTTACTGTTCCGCTATTATCAGCAATATCAATTTTTCCTCCGTTAGATGTTCCATCCGAACTACTAACAAAAATGGTTCTTGTGGCGCTACCCGTAGAAGTATTGCTAAGTGCCAAATCAGCACCTGTATTTCCATTAAGATCTTTAGTTAAGAAGTCGATGTTTGTCATAAACCATTGACCTCCGTCACTATTTTGACCGTACATCTTTAAGTAGGGGAGGTTGCCATTGCCTGACTCTAGCTCAGCATTAAAAAATACATTGGCGGTGCTCTGTCCAAACAGGATCATTTGTCCTGCTTTTCCACCACCAGCTTGATTTTTTTGTCCACCAATAAACGCTAACTCAGTGCCTTCATTATCATAAAAGTCAATACCTGATCGTATGTACCCATCGGAGAATACAGTTCCAAAACGATCTCTATTTGTCATAAAAAGATCTACTAGTAGTGAAGTACCATCACCTATTTTATTGGAACCAATACCATTCATAAATCCTAGTCCTGTGCCTTGGTGACCCATCAGCCATGCTGCAGTATTTGCTGTTCCATCATCGTTTGGTTGCAGCGTTGCAATACGCCCCCCGAGATCTCTTCCTTGTAAGTAGCCTGCTCTGTTGCCATTTGTATTATGAACGTAAACAGACCCGTTTCCTTCAGCACCAAACTCACCTCTATCTGTTAGGGAGATGTTGAGGTTGCCATTTTCACTATAAATCTCCACATCTGTATCATCAATGGTAGGATCAAACAATGGGGCATATAAGGTGGCTGCACTTAAAGCTTGTCCGTCTATACTGATGTTTAAGCTTACTTGGTCGCTATTGCTAAAAAGACTGTCTGGCAAGGGGGTTGTTTCTCCAAGGTTCACGGCATAGTATCCATTATTAACGTTTACATTGGAAATGGTCTCTGTCCAAGAAATAGATGAAATACTAAACACAAATACTGCTGTGCCTGTGTAAGCTTCTCCATTCTCTAAAAGATTCCCTTGAAAGGGGATCACCTTTTGACTAAAAAGGGATGTGGAAAACATCAAGAATAAAATCGTAAATGATACAATGAATTTTGATTTAATGATTTTCATAGTTTGTTTGTTAGTCTGTCAAATTTCTTTTTTTAATTGATATAATACTTTCATCCAATCTGCCTGACTTTTAATAGAAAGCTTTTGTCTTATATTTTTTCTATAGCCGTCATAGGTATGAATACTTATTCCCATTTTTTCAGCAATTTTTTTCCGCTGATAACCAAGAATTATAAGTTCCAAAAGTCCTTTTTCTCTTGGAGTCAATATGTCTTTGATGGATTTGACGGTATTCATTAGTACATATTTTTATACCCCCAATTAAAGGCCTCAAAATGAACTAATGCAAATTTTTGTCGTGAACGACACGTTTACCGACGTGAAATGCAGAGCCCCTACTGCAATTCTTTTCTTGTCAGCTTAATTTTCAAAGAAACCCTATTTGAAATTTCTTGATTTCAGCAATTCATGAAAATGTATGAGGTAAAAATAGAAGTACTTGTCAGGGTAGAATTTCGATCTTTTTACAGAAGTAAGATGTTGAAATATTTCACTTTGCGAATAGAAAACGAGGCTTAAAAAAGGAAGTGATTAGTTGAGACCTTGAGTAGTTTATTGGATACTTAATCCAGTTTTAATTGCTCCTGAAATTTCTTTTTATAAGTTCTAGAAAGTTTCACCTCACTGCCATTTTGCATTTCAATTTTTTCAGCAAACATCACCTTAATCTGATCTAGGTTAATCGCAAAGCTGCGATGCGTTTGAATAAAATTTGCAGGAAGAGTCTCTAAAACCTCAGTGAGTTTATTTCGGTCAACCTCTTTAGTACCATCTATTAAATAGAACTCTAGATAATGGTCATCTGATTTTATGTGGGATATTTTATGAGAAGGAATCACAGCTTTGCTGGTCAGCTTAATGTAACCCTTGCTGTCATTTTGTTCTTCTCGGCCTAATTGCTCTTTTAGCTTTTCATGAGCATTTACTATTTCAGTACTTTTTTCAACATGCCTCTTCAACATGATGCTCATTGTAATGCTCAAAATTATTACTTCTATTAAATAGCCTAATAAAATGGGATCAAATCCTAATGCCATCTCATTGAATACACCATAATCCATCAGGATCTTACCGATAATGGCTAAGAGAAATGTAGAGTAAGCAAATAGAAACATGGTTGATTTGAAGCGATTTACCTTCCTGGTATGGATGGCTGCAGTAAATGCAAATACAATGATGGTGGTAAAAAGGGCATATCTTATAGGAAATAGCTTGGTTGCGTAATGAACAAATTGCTCAGGAAAAAGACTCCAAGTGATATAGTTCACCAAAAAAAACAATAGAATCACACTCATCACTTTGTGAAATTTGGGTAAAGATTTTTTCGTGTTAAAAAACGACATGACATATAGCACTAAACCCATCATGGCTAGTTGCCCACATGCAGAGAGAAGATGTCTATTGAACTCAATAGCATTGGGGAAGAAAAATTGATACGAATACCCCAGCCTTGTAAATAGCCAAAATGCGAATGCGATAACATATATAGAATAGATTTTGAATGTGTTATTCTTAATAATGAACCCAACAACAACAGCCATAATAGCTACTAGAAGAATGAATCCGAAGTATATGCTATACCAAAAATTTGTATTGAAGTGTTTAGCTGTATAAGAGCTTTCAGTGTGCACGTATATCGGGAATCTTATCGTTGATTTAATCTTGCGCAAGTGCAGTAGATAGGTCTCACTTTTGTTTGGATCAACTTTGATAGGGAGTGCAAAATTGCGCGCGTCAATTGGTCTTTGAATAAATGGGAAATTATCTCCCGTAGTATGTAGTTTGGTTACTTCAGTGTCATTGACTTCAAATAATTCAATAAAATCCATTTGTGGATAGTCAATTTCCAGAATATAGTCTTTAAGATTCGATGTGTTTTTAAGTTGGAATACAATCCAATAACTATCCAAAGGGAAAGACATCCCCGGATTAATGTTAAGAGAAGTGGTAGGTATGTTTTTAGATTGGATTTGCTCCCATGCTTGATTTCCTGTGAGGGTGTCAGGTGAGTGGTAAACGAGGATATGTTGGTTGATAAGACCCCCATTTGAATCCATTAATTCAACTGGTTGCTGTGAAATACCTGATATGGATATTAAATACAATAAACCTACGAGACTCCAATTGAGGAGATCACTTTTCACAGAACTCATGTAACGCCTTAACTGATTTTGAATTTGATCAAATTTTATATCAACTGATAATTCTAATAAAACTATTTCAAATTCAAGATGTTTAGCAGCTCTAATTTCAGAGGCCTTGGTTCTGATCCCCTTAAATAATAGTACCCTAAAAAGCAAAAAGTCCTAACTCATTTTGAATCAGGACTTTCTAAATGTGGGCGCTGAGGGGTTACTCATACACACTTCCATACGCTAAATCCCTAGTGAATCTTCGCGAGCTCGATTTATCTCATACACACTTCCATCGCAAAACTCCTTGTGATCCCTCAAGGTTAGGGCATAAAAAAGCCCAATCTGTAGAGATTGGGCTTTTTTATGCCC
>CAYGTD010000323.1:0-4087 GCA_964352725.1 uncultured Roseivirgaceae bacterium | reverse complement strand
CTCCTAATCCCCCAGGCATATCTGAGGTGAAAATGAGTGTTTGACCATCCTCTGTAATAGCTGGAGAGCCAATAGAATATTCATCATCATTGAGGGCAAATGGTGTCTCATTGATCCATCTGGAGGTTACCGAATCCCACTCGGCAAAATACAGCTTTAGGTTTGTTACCCCTTTAGCATCTTTGCTCAATCTTCTTCCGTCGTAATTATTTCGTGTGTAAACCACCGATTTACCTTTATTATAAAAGGCTAGCGGTCCTTCGTGGTACTTCGTATTTAATCCTTGATTTGAATACTTAGCCACCGTGTCTTTCTTCGAATAACTGTATAAGTCTAGGAAGCTTGAATTATCCCAGTTAAACTCTTGCAATACCCAAGCAGATTTGGGGCGAGAAGAAACGAACATGATACCCTCTCTATAGAAGGCGGGACTGAAATCGAGTCCAGGGGAATTGTGCTTTATTGGCTCTATTGATACCCTATCCTTGTTGATGAAAAACTGATCAAGATCATCTAATGCGGACAACTTTCGATCACTCCGACTATCTCCTTCTACTTTTTCATCGTATTGTTGATACCAATACTTCGCCTCTTCCATCTTTTGATTACTGAGTAATGCTTCCGCTAAATAGAAGTTGAAATCAGGATTGGTTTCACCATTATCAATCGCTTTCTTAAACCACACTTCAGCACTGTCAGGTTCATTCAAGTTACGATAGGAAAGTGCTAATTGACTAGTGATATAGCTTTTTTTATCCTCACTCTTTAGTGCCAATTTATAATACTCAACCGCTTTAGAATAGCTAAATTTTTCAAAAGCATCATCTGCTTTTTTCAATACATTTAACGTAATGTTTTGAGCAGCTAAATTGAATGTGAGAATAGAAATGACTAGCACTAAAAGGGTTTTCATCATGGCGTTTTAATTTTTTGTCATAGCCTCCGCTACTTTTGCTTTTGTGGCTTCTTTATGACTTAAGTACCTTGATAATCTCATTTCAATAGGCAGCAAAACAAGTGCAAGAATCAGGTTAATTCCTACTTGGAAAATGGGTGTTTCACCTGCAATACTTTCAATATATGGTTCAAATTCTGTATGGATATATTCAAATACAATAAATAGACTCACATAAACCATGAGGCGTATAACAAAATGATTTTTAATTTTCGTGGATAAGAAATACGTAGCAACAAACAAGGAGAGCATTACGGACAGCTGAATCAAATAGAACCACCACTTTTCCCAATAAGGGGAATCAATGGTAAGTGAAATACTTTGATAATCGTCGTTCCACAAATCCTTATGATCGGATTCTTTTATTTGAAAACTGTACTTTCCAGGATCCAAGTTGGTAAATGTGGCAACCGTACTTTTGGTGATGGGCGACCACTCCTCATCATAGCCCTCGAGCCTGTATTTATAATAGATGGCATCCGGATTTTTCAGATTAATGGATACATAGTCAAAGCTCAATTGATTTTCGTTATGCGCAAACATCAAATCTGTGGGTAAAAGATTGTCTAGCTTTTCCTTGGCGCTATACTGCAGAAGATCTACTTGATCAAAGAACAATCGGATGTCTTTAACCTGTGTGATTCTTTCAATCACCTGATGCTGTAAGTGTGGCAGTACTACTTTGGTAATTCCATATGGATTTCCAAACCAAATATTTCCATGGTCGTCTTTATCCACCGAGCTAATTACTGATTCTGTTTCTCCCAATTCATCTGGATGACTGAATCTTCTAATGATATCGAATTTTGGTTGGATTAGGCTTAATCCTTTTCTGTGTCCCACCCAAATTTGTCCAGCATTATCTATTTCCACTGCATTACAATGGTTGGAAAGAAGACCATTCTGAACAGTATATGCTTGAAATTCCTCGCCATCATAACCAAATAATCCTTCACCTGCTGTTGCTATCCATACTTTTCCAGCATCGTCTTGTGTAATGCTATTGATATCACGTGCTGGAAATATTTCATCCTTTGTTAAATAAGTTGGTTCCGTTTCTCCTTTTCGCAGCAGTGCTAAGCCAACAGACTGAGCACCAAACCAAATATTACCCGCATTATCTGGTAGAATAGCAAAAATCTCATTGTGATAAAATCCATTTTGTGTATTGAAATGTTTAATAATGGAACCGTCCATCCTCATATTGAACACACCATTCCCAGCAATGGAAACCCACAGACTGCCATCATTGCCTTGCACAAGGTATCTCACAAGGTTTGTAAGTGTTCCTTCACCGCGATCCAGTACCATTCGCTCAATTTTTCCGGTATTTAAATCATAATTGATTAATCCATTATTTTCCGTACCTAGCCATGCTTTGTTACCTAAAAGCAGTGTTCGGGTGATTTTGAAACTCTTCGTTTCAGTGATAATCTCAAACGTTAAACTGTCCGTCCCTTTCTTATTGTATGCCTTTACAAGTCCATTATCTGTCCCATAGTAGTATAGGTCATCATTGACGTGAAAAATATCATTAATTCCATGAATTCTTTTAGACTTAAATAATTCATAATGATGAAAATATGTCCGATTGAGCTGCACCAAGCCATCACCAAAAGTGCCCACCCATATCTCATTTTCTCTATCGACATGTAGGCTATTGATTTGGTTACTTGGGAAACCATTATTTTTATTAAAATAACTGGTCTTTAAAGGCTGATTATTTTTCAATTCAATTTCGATCAAACCAGCATTGGCGGTTCCAACCCATAGCTTTTTAAATTTATCTCTTGCGAGAGATATTATCTTGATTGGCTCTAAACCATTTAAAGTGATCAGGTTTTCATTTTCTCCATACTCGACATAAAACAGCCCGTCATCTGTTCCTATCCAAAGAATGTTGGCATCAAGTGGATCTTCATACAAAGTATTTACTGTAACATTATAAGATCCTTCAACATATCGCACTGAACTAGTGCTTTCATCCGGATTGATTTTCAACTTTAACAACCCTTCATTCGTTGCGACATAAAGTGAATTTTCATGCCTTATCATGTCATATGAAATAAGTTGTTTCAGCTCTTCAGCAACTATTTTTTCGCTGATTCCATTCTTGATTTTATATATTCCTTTATTTTGAGTTAACACCCAAATAGTGCCTTCCGTATCTTGGTATATTCTATTAATTTTTGATGGAAGTTCTTCTGCACTCAATATTATCCGATATCGTCCATGTTCCACCACGCCAAGACCTCCTTCGTAATATCCCATATACAAATGCCCGTCATTTGCCACCATGGAAGCAGTGACTTTTACCCCCATTGTACTATCTCTTTGATTCAAGTTAATCATTGATTGGCCATCAAATCGATAGAGACCTTTTTCGGTACTGATCCACAAAAATCCATCTTCATCTTGAACTAGACTGTAGATAAAGATTCCTTCAATATCCTGATCTATCCCATAATCCTTAACCGTAAAGTCCCTATTACCACCCAAAGAGGAAAAAAAGGCCAAAAGAAGTGATGTATAAAATAAAAGTCGAAATCTCATGTCGAATGTTTTAGGTAAGTTGATAAACTAATATTTAGTTTTTGGTTTTTTGCTTAAACTTGACGTCCACCTTGTACTTAAATTTTGGTGGGCCTCCGATGGGCGATGAAAAGAAAGCGACAGCCTCATCGTATTGATTGGTGAGATAGCACACCATATCATTTCTTGAGGTACGACCTTTTACAATTTGTACATCCATTGAAGTGTTTTTTTCTGCTTCATCAATCATATGCTTACTCGTACTCCACATGTTGTTTGATGAAATTTCGGCCTTATGTCGGTTCTTGGAAACGGTGTAGATTAAAATGGATCCTTCTTGATCAAAATCAAAGTTGTGTTGAGTAACGCTCACCATATCCTTATAAATAAAGGGGTAGAGATGCGCCACCGAGTTAATTTTTTCTGGAAGCCTGAAGGAGTACTCGTAGGTGAAGGCGTTAGCTCCCTCGACCTCTCGATTAATATCAGGCTGAGTACTTAGAAAATATTTGTAAAGGTTGCCATCATTACCCTTAACTCCTTCTGCAATCACTTTGAAAACATACCCTCCCATTTCGTCGGCACGTTCTCCTTCTAATG
>CAYGTD010000322.1:0-4139 GCA_964352725.1 uncultured Roseivirgaceae bacterium | reverse complement strand
GTACCAATGATGCTATTTCCAACATCAGCTGTGGTATCACTTCTCAAATCACTGGAGCTCTATGGGGGGTCATTTCTATAGGTATGTATCAATACATTTATCAGTATTGGGCCATTTCTGATATTCCTGTAACGTGGTGGAGCACTATTCTTTTATTCATCCTAGTTGATTTTTGCTATTACTGGTTTCATAGAGCAAGTCATGAAGTTAATTTTCTTTGGAATTTTGCACATGTGGTACATCATCAAAGTGAAGACTACAACCTTTCTGTTGCATTGAGACAATCGTCTTTTGGAGGAGCGCTTAGTATGATGTTTTACCTCCCTCTAGCATTTTTAGGTTTCAATACTTATGCCTTCCTTGCTGTAAAGGGATTCAATTTGATTTATCAGTTTTGGATTCATACAGAAGCAATTAAAAAACTACCAAGCTGGTTTGAATGGCTTTTCAATACACCTTCGCATCATCGAGTTCATCATGGACGAGACCCAAAATATATAGATAAAAATCATGCAGGAACGCTCATGATTTGGGATCGAGTATTTGGATCTTTTAAAGCAGAGGAAGAAAAACCAACGTATGGCGTAACCAAACCAACCAATACTTGGAATCCTGTATGGGCTAATCTGCTACCAGTTGTAGATATGAGTAATCAGGTAAAGCAAACACCCGGATTGCTAAATAAAATAAAGGTATTGTTCTACAAGCCTGGATGGCAACCTGCTGAGTTGGGTGGTTATCAGTTTGCTCCAGATGTGGATGCTAGCAACTATACCAAGTTTAATACCCATCCTCACTTACCCATGATTCGTTATGTGTTTGTGCAGTTCCTTTTAATCTTAGGTTTTACCGCCTTGTTTCTTTTTACGCAATCCAATTACGAAGTAGCTATAAAATGGACAATGGCTGGCTTTATTATCTGGTCAGTTGGTCAACTGGGTATACTCATGGAAAACCGGAATAGCTGGGTCAAAATAGAGTATATAAGACTCTTATTTATTGGAACGATGATCTTCTTTTTTCTACCTAATTTGATTGGAGTCATTTTTGGAGTTATTGTTTTCCTTGTTTTTACATTTTGGCTAAGAAGAGCAAGCGTTCAAAATCCATAGATATGAAAGAGCAATTAATGAATGTATTTGAGTTGCTCAAAGACACCTACAAGAAATGGTCCTCTGATGATCCTTTCGGTAAGGCAGCAGCAGTATCTTATTACGCTGTTTTTGCACTTCCGGGCCTATTGTTAATCATTGTCACATTGATCAATGTATTTTATGATGATAGCACAACAAGTAACCAAATCACTGAAACACTTTCCAGTATGGTAGGCATGGATTCCGCTTTAAAAATAAGCTCAATCATTGATACTATTCAAAAAGAAGATCAATCAACTATTTCTACTTTAATCGGAATCGGATCACTCCTATTTGGCGCAACTGGCTTGTTTATTCAGCTTCAGAAATCTTTGAATAGCTTATGGCAAGTAGAAAAACGAAGCGATGCTGGAATTCTTACTCTTTTGAAAGACAGAGCGACTTCATTAGGAGTGATAATCATTATTGGGTTCTTATTGTTACTGTCGTTAATACTGAGTACTGTCATTTCCATTTTGAGCGATTGGATCAGCTATAACTTTGGTGAGGAACTTTATAATGTTGCTACTATTCTAAACTTCATTATTTCTTTAGGCATATTCACTTTACTCTTTGCCTCCATCTACAAAATTCTTCCTGATGTGGAAATCAGATGGAGAATGGTCTGGCTAGGTGCTTTTGTGACTTCATGTCTTTTTACCATTGGACAGAATCTAATTTCATTTTACTTAAGTCATTCCAATCCTGCTTCAAGTTTTGGCGCTGGTAGTGCCATCATTCTGTTCTTGCTATGGATCTCCTACTCCTGTTTGATTCTCTTTTTTGGAGCCTCATTCACCCAAGTATTCGGAAGAAAATATGGATATCAGATAAAAGCCTCAAAAAATGCTCAGCGATCAGCTGATTACAGACTCAACAGAATGAATGATAAAGATGACTCAGAGTAAACTCATACTAGAATAGAAGAGTTATACAATCTGTTATTGATAATTCGCTCATCTTTGCTACTTCATGTCAGAAATTCAAGATACCATTACAGCGTTGGCCACACCTCCCGGACAAGGAGCATTAGGCATAATAAGAGTTTCAGGAAGTCAAACCATTGATATTGTTAATTCCATTTTTAAAGGAAAAGACTTAACCAAAGTGGCTTCCCATACCATTCATTTAGGAACCATTAGAACTGATGACAATGAAATCATTGATGAAGTTTTAGTTTCCATCTTTAAAGGCCCCAATTCCTACACTAAAGAAGATGTAATAGAGATTTCAAGTCACGGCTCTCAATACATCTTACAAAAGATATTAATGCTGATTGTGTCAAAGGGAGCACGATTAGCGAAACCTGGTGAGTTTACCCAAAAAGCATTCTTAAACGGTCGATTTGACCTAGCTCAAGCAGAGGCCGTAGCAGATCTAATCGCCTCAGAAAATGCTTCCATGCAGCAAACAGCCATAAATCAAATGCGAGGAGGATTTTCAGGTGAGATCAAGGGATTAAGAGAGCAGCTGGTACATTTTGCTTCGATGATTGAGTTAGAACTAGACTTTGCAGAGGAAGATGTAGAGTTTGCTGATCGATCAGGCTTAATTGTTTTAATAAACAAAATTCAAACGTTGATTCAATCACTGATAGTAAGCTTTGAATATGGAAATGTGATCAAAAATGGTGTGCCGACAGTCATTGCAGGAAAGCCAAATGCCGGCAAATCTACCCTACTCAATGCGCTGCTGAATGAAGAGAAAGCCATCGTTTCTGATGTAGCAGGAACAACTCGTGATTTTATTGAAGATCACATTTATTTAGATGGAATTTCCTTCCGTTTTATTGAT
Organism: uncultured Roseivirgaceae bacterium; assembly: GCA_964352725.1. GTDB lineage: Bacteria > Bacteroidota > Bacteroidia > Cytophagales > Cyclobacteriaceae > Ekhidna. Next base: position 1,212 of record CAYGTD010000322.1, on the reverse strand, counting down.
ACGGCAGGAATCAGAGAAACCAATGACAAAGTAGAGTCTATTGGAGTTCAGCGTACACTAGAGAAGATGAAACAAGCAAGTCTGGTGATCTACATGATCGACTTAGCTAATGATAACGTGACTGATATTGAAGAGCAAATCAAGGGATTGAAAGCTTCTGAAGTGCCTTATTTAGTCGTGGGAAACAAAGAGGATGAAGCTAAAGATGAGCTTAAGAAAGCCATCAAAAATGAACAACCAGTACTCATTTCTGCGAAAAGTAAAACTCACTTAGATGAACTGAAAAAGCAACTCAGGTCATTTGTGGAAAACACAAAAGTCACTAGTGATACGATTGTAACCAATACTCGCCACCTCCAAAGCCTAGAGCAAACCAATGAGGCTCTAAACCGAGTTATGACAGGCATTAATGGAGGAATTTCAAATGATTTTGTTGCTCAGGATATTCGCTCTGCTCTTTTTCACTTAGGTGAAATCACAGGTGAAGTGACGACTGATGATCTATTGGAAAACATATTTTCCAAGTTTTGTATCGGAAAGTAACTTCCCCAATCATCACAAACAACCAACAATCAAACCTCAAATAATGCTTATATAGCTATTTATTGATGTTTTTAGATTCTTTCTGGCTATCCTTTTTTAGTGATATTTTGGTGCTTTTTGTACCTTATTTGTACCTAATTGTTTATCTTTATATAAGGTACATAAAAGGAGAGATAATGTTACATAATGATACATTAAGTTACATATAGATACTCTCCCATCTTTCAGTATAAAGAGAGACAACCGTGAGTTCAAATATTAGAATACAGCGAATTTGCCAGCACTGCGGTACGGAGTTCACCGCCAAAACCACCGTTACTAAGTACTGTGGTGACAATTGCGCTAAGCGTGCTTATAAAAAGCGTAAGAAGGAAGAAAAGATAGGCCAATCCAATCAGGAAACACTTGCTGTCAAAGCAGCACCTATAAAGGCAATCCAAGAGCAAGACTTCCTAAATATCCAGGAAACCTGTGAGCTCCTTGGTATCAGTAGAATGACTTTATACCGAATGATTAAAGATGGTCGCATCCAAGCCACCAATATTGGAAGACGAACCATCATCGCAAGGAAAAAAATTGATCACCTATTCAGCATAGATTCATGAAAGTAACACTACGACAAAAGAAAATCTCAAAAGGAAGAATCAGCCTATACCTTGACTTCTACCC
>CAYGTD010000321.1:2475-4144 GCA_964352725.1 uncultured Roseivirgaceae bacterium | reverse complement strand
CAATGAGCCTTTCGGGCTATGACAAATTTTAACTTTTACTAAAATGAATGTCAGATTGGCTTTTCAATGTTTGACAAGCCCACTCTGGTGTAATGTCTCTTTGAGGACTTGCGAACATTTCATACCCAACCATGAATTTCTTAACTGTTGCAGACCTCAAGGTTCTTGAAAAACACCAGGTATTTCATATGTAGGATTCTTTTTATCACCACTACCCCCTTGTGAAAAGACTAATGTTATTCCGAAAATGAAAGAATTGATAATAGTGATGAAATATTTCATGGCAACTAACTTATTGATTTAAGCTTCAAGTTAGCAAAGTCATTAATTTAACAAAATACCCCTTTTGGGGTATTTTTAAACTTGTTCCATTTTTAATTTTCTTCCATCAACAACCTCACAGGATCAGATTCACCCCAGCTAACTGATGGATTATGTATGTTCTACGCTATTGAGTTCGCTAAAGCTCATGGGCAATTTTCTTGAATTTGTTCAGAATCAATTCAAACCTGCGATTCTGGTCTTCATGATAAAGATTACCTACAATTGCTTCTTGTATTTGTGAGCTTTCCAAAATCTGTTGAGAACAGTTCATGAGGTATTTCTTTACCGTTTGTTCCGAATTTAGTGCTTGTTCTGCTATATCAGAAACATGATTGAATAAATAGACGATATCTTCAAAATCATGACTTGCATACAAGTCCCTAATGCCACGATCAAAGAATGCATCAAATTTGGTAGCCAGGAAGTAAGGCAATGGCAATAATCTGATAGTATGTCCTTCCAGATCATAGCTAAAAGCCTTGTGAAAGCCCAGTTCAAACCAGCGGTTGCCAGGTGCCCAACCAACTGGTATGGTAGCCATCACATCTACCAGTACATCTTCATACCTGAATCGGCAAACCACCGAATCATTTGCCGACTGGAAAAAACCACGCTTGATCAACTCCTCCCGCAAAGCTTCCAGTTCTCCTATGCTGGCAATCTTCATTGTCAAGTCCAAGTCTTTTGTGGGGCGCACGTCATCAGCCGATGGGTCATCTATGTATAAACTGACCACTGCACCTCCTACATACACCACTTGATCATTAAGATCGCCTAAAGCAGTGGCGATCTTTTTGGTGACCGCACGGTTGATGAGGTTATTTTTCAGCATATGCGCTTTTTAAGTTCTTCTACCGCGATGTTTCGCTCACGTGCTCTGCCTACTCTGAGCGCATCACAAAGCGCCATCACTTCGTAAAACATCGGGTCTTTTAGACTGGCAGACGGCACACTCGGATACAGTGGCTCAATGGCCTGGCCTCTGACCTTCCCCTCATAATGAGGCCACACGTAAGGTGCCTCACTCATGATTTCATCACTGAGCGGTGGTGCGGCATGGGCGGTGGGTACTCCTCTGACGAGTGCACCCGGCTGCTGAGGATACACGTAACGCAGACCATATTGTAGAAAGTCCATTAGTGCCTGACGCATGAGCTGCTTCTTGTTCTGATACAGCAACCCTGCAATGGAAGAGCGGTTTAGGCTTTCACTGACCTCACTAGCGCTGATCTCCAACTCATGCGAAAGCTCTTTCATGGTCCAGGAATGCTCGCCCTTGATGGCTATTTTGAGTAGGATAACGATATCCTGAGGCCGCATGCCGCTGTGCTTCTTCATTTTACTT
>CAYGTD010000321.1:0-2375 GCA_964352725.1 uncultured Roseivirgaceae bacterium | reverse complement strand
GAGTAGGATAACGATATCCTGAGGCCGCATGCCGCTGTGCTTCTTCATTTTACTTACGCTTCAAAGCAACAAAGATACATATAATTTTCAATTCGCGAATCGCGAATTAAGAATGAAATCTCCGAGAGGGCGTTTACTCAGCTTACACATATCCAAGAGATCAACTTGATCCTCCATATGGAACCTATAAGTACCTAACAAGGAAGATTGAAGAACTAAAGGATATAAATGCTGAACTTATCATTATTCATAAGTCTTTTGCAGAATACTACACATTCCAAACTGGAAAAGATGCACTACCCTGGATTCCAGAATATGAAATTGATGACAGCAAACTTTGGAGAGTAGCACACGGAATCAATACCAAGACTATTTCTTACTATGCTAACGATTCATCTAAGACTGAAAACAGCCTATTCCAATTAAGCCCATCTTATCTATTGCTTAGAGAAGACTTCTTATCTGAATGCATCAAGAGAATTGAAGCAGAAGACCCGGGTCTCTTTTCAGAGCTAAGTAGTTGGAAAAATCCAGATGTCATTAGGCCAGACTATTTGCTGAAGAATAAGAAATAGCAATTCCATCTATTTGAATCGAAGACACTTGATTTTTTTGGCTAAAAACTAAAAAAGTTAATGAGTCATTTTAAGTCCTTTTTCAGCGTTTTTCAAAACAAAAAAAGCCTTAACTATTTGATAGTCAAGCCTTTATGAAGTAGTCCGTAGGGGACTTTGTATGTAATTGATATTCAGTGCTCTATGAAATAAAGGTAAAACAAAGTGTAAAACACGAATCGTGAATAAACAGGACTTAAAGGGAATGGAATCTATTAAACAGGCTCTCATAAATGAAAGATTTTTCACGTTTGGATGGCTTCCACCGTAGTGCATATCTACTTCTTTTCTTAGTCATAAATTCAAGCTTAAGAGCAGATAAACGTGCAACCATCTAGTTTTTAACTAGAAATACCGTGGAGTTACAATTTTTGATTTATTGAATACAAATCGATAGTTGACCATTATTTCATGAGACCCAGAGTTCACCTTTCGAAGGTCAGAAGTCGTAATGTCATAGGCATACCCCAATCTGAATTGATGATTCAATTGAAATTCTGCTAATAAATCAATGGAATCAAAACTCCTATAAGATACACCCAACCATAGCTTTTCATCTAAAAGAATATTGGCATTGAAATCAAATTCTATAGGTGCCCCTGATACAATTTTCACCAACATACTAGGCTTCAACTTTACCAGTGGCGACAAATCAAATATAGCTCCTGTGGTTACATAATAATGCTGAATCTGATCAGCTTGAATATCTGAATTTACATTACCTCCATTGTTCGATTTACTATTAATGATATAAGGTGATGCTGCTCCAGCATAAAATCTATCTGTAGAATAGAACAGCCCCGCACCGAAATTTGGCCGAAACCTGCTTTCCGTTCCTTGAAAATTAGCGTCGTTTAATCCTAGTTCTGAATAGTTGATCTCAAGATTACTAAATCCTCCATGCAAGCCCATTGAAAGTACTCCATGCCTCATCTTTAATCGATAGGCATAAGATAGAAAGAAATTATTTTCTGTACTTACGCCAATATTATCTCTTACAAAGAATGCTCCAATACCAATGTTTTTATTAGGAACTGGTGAGTGGATGGAAAAGGTCTGTGTATTTGGAGCACCATCCACTCCTACCCATTGAATTCGGGAAAGCGCAGTGGCACTAATCGCCTCGTGACTTCCCGCATAGGCAGGATTAATCACCAAACCATTGAACATGTATTGGGTGAACATCACCTGCTGCTGTCCAGTAACTGATAATGTAGCAATGAATGCCAGGATAAATGTGAGAGAAATTCTAATCATTATTTTCAGTTAGAGAGTGTAATACTACAGGATTCAACAATTAGGGTTTATAGAATTCGTTGGTTGAATATTTTTAATCGATAGAATGAATAATTCTCCATTTTGTTAAGCGCTTATCGTTTAATAATTACAAAACCACTTAAAGGCTTACTTCCATTCCCAAGATCGATAAGGTAGAAATATGTACCCGAAGGCACCTGTTTTTGACCGAGAACCATCCCGAAGTTGGCTTCACCTCTCCAAACCTTATTCTTATTATCATAACCATTGATTTCAAACAATTTATTACCCCATCTATTAAATACTTGGACTACATTATTTGGGAAATTTTCAATGTCTTTTATGAAGAAGAAATCATTTCCATTACTTGAGTCATTTGGAGTAAATCCACTCATTGGGCTTACTGTCGTACAAGGATCAGCATCTTGGAAATTAGGTATATCATCTTCATCACAATCATCATTGTATGGATCACCATCGCCATCTGTGTCTTCATCATCATCA
>CAYGTD010000320.1:0-4147 GCA_964352725.1 uncultured Roseivirgaceae bacterium | reverse complement strand
TATCCCCTACTTGGAGCAGGATTTGGCATCAATAATTCCACCTTAATGGTCAATGATCTGAAAAGCACACGCGATTATTATGCGGATACACTTGGATTTGATGTACCTGGAACTGATGAGTTTGAGCAAGGCGTTTACGAAGGAACGGTAACTACTGAGATCAGTTTCCCTGATATGTCATCTCTCCTCCTACTCTCCACAGAGGACTCTTTAGTAACAACTAACACGCCCTCTTTCATTACTGCATTTCTAGCCCAAAATGAAGGCATAGCAATGTATTCGGTATCCAGTTCATCGGTGGATACCACCTATACATGGCTTACCGATCAAGGATTTAAAATGGATTCTGTCAAGTCTTATCGCACTTCCGCAGAATCGCCAAAAGGCTGGTCATGGGATGATGGTGAAGCGCAGGAACGAAGCGTCAATTTTACTACTAAGCATGCGATATCTTATCTTCCTCAATTTATAGAGGACACAGATGCCGATTATCAGCAAATGATCAAGCAGCAGAAAACCTACTATGCCTACTATAGAAGCTATTCAAATCATCCCAATGGAGTAGTTGGAATAGCTGCGCTGCAAATCGCTGTGGACTCGCTTGAAACCGCACGCAAACAATTCAAAAAGATGGGACTTAAAGAACTTGAAAACACAACAGATGATGTGGTTCGTTTCCAGCTCAAAAAGAAACAAGAATTACAATTAACCACTCCTCAATCATCTGATGATGCCGTTTCCAAATTTCTACAAGAACGAGGGTCGGGTGTGTTTGCCATTCGATTTGATGTAGCAAATTTGGATTCTACGTACCAATATCTAAGTGAAAGACTCCCTACTGAAGCGATACTCCTTGATTCATTGCAAAAGAGCATAACTGTATTGCGAGAATATGCTCATGGCGTGCAGTTAGAATTTGTGAATGAGCCAGCAGATCAAGCCCTGATCGCTCAGCAATATAAGATTGGTTCCAAACTAGATAGTGCTGCTGCAATGAATGCAGCTGGCATGTATGAACAATATTGTGCGCTTTGTCATGGAGAAAATCGAGAAGGATATGCCGCAGATTTTGCACCTTCTCTTCGCTCTAAGTCATTGCTAGCCACCTCCAAATCAACCAATTTCATGCGCTATACGATTCAATATGGCAGAGCTGGAACGGCAATGGCTGGTTATTTGGATAGACAAGGCGGACCAATGGAGTACATCGAAGTGGAACTATTATTACAATGGCTGTATGATACTGCGGGTGTAGAAGAACCCATTGAACTTTCAAGAGAGCCAGTGCTTGGAGATGTGGCACTTGGGTCTACTATCTATGCGAAAAATTGTGCGGTGTGCCATGGAGAAAGTGGTGAGGGTGTCTCTGCTCCCGCCTTGGGGAAAGCGATGCTATTAAGCACTGCAACAGACGAATTCTTGAAGTATGCGATCACAGAAGGAAGAGATGGCACTCCAATGATGTCATTCAAAGAGACACTAACTGAGGAAGAGATTAATAACGTTACTGCTTTTCTGAGAAGTCGAGCATCTGGTTGGGACATCCCTCAAAGTGATACAGTGACCATTCCTTCTCCTGAAAACTATGTATTGAACCGGGACAACAAGGCACCCAATTTTGAGCTGAAAAAAGACCTGTATGTGTCTGCCAAACAAGTATATCAGGCCATGCAAGACGGTGCACGTATGATCATTCTTGATGCTCGCTCAGAAGTGGCTTGGCGACAGACTCATATCCCGGGCTCCATTCCTGTTCCCTATTATGAAGAGCCTGAAACATTTGTGAACGATATACCTAACGATAGCACGTGGATTGTGGCGTATTGTGCTTGCCCTCATGCTGCCTCAGGTCGTGTGATCAGTACCCTAAGACGATATGGGTATAAAAACACAGCGATTCTTGATGAAGGTATCCTTGTGTGGGCAGAAATGGGGTATCCTGTGAAGAATGGGCGGTAGATAGGAATAGGAAAAATAAGGAAAACCCAACTCTAAACCCCAACACAATAAGAGACTTCCATAACAGCACGTTTTTAAAATTAATTTGAACTCCGATCCAACTCGTCAGATAGACCACCTTTTCGTTGTTGCTTTTTCACATTGTTGTTTCCAAACTTATAGGTAGCACCAAATCCAAATCGAGAGTCATCAGATTTATACACACCATTAATGTCTATTCCTCCATAATTTCCTGCGTATGGAAAGTCACTACCTGTGTTGAAAATATCTGCTCCTGTAAGTCTGAGTTGTAATTTTTCTTCGAAAAAATTCTTTTTGAATCCTGCGTCTATTCGGTAGTACTTATCTATTTCGATAGATCCTCTCCAAATAAAAGGGCTATTGTAAAATCCACTTAAACTCATAGAAATCCCCAAGGGTAACTTGATAGAATTTTGGATTCGGAAGTTGTAAATATTAGCAGTGATATCAATATCGGTGTTGTCAAATTCACCCTCAAAAGTGGATCTATTAAATACTAAAAAGGCAGACATCTCCCAGTAGTCAGTTACTGGCAAAGCATAGCTTACAGAGAGACCATTTATCGTTGATCTTCTCATATTTTGAGGAACAATCAAGGTACTTGTTTCATCTACCACCTCGAGGATTCTTGCAAAAAAGCCTTCCGTCACACTAAAAGTATTCGAAATAACCAATGCATTATTGAAGGAATACGTAAACTGATAGTTGGTAATGAAATTAGGATTCAAAAACGGATTCCCTTTCCAGCTTACTAGTTCACTTGTCTTTTCCTCAAACGGATTCAGATCCTGATAATTAGGTCTTGAAATACGCTTTCCATACCCAACACTTACTTCTGATTTTTTACGCTTATAGGCAATCCCAATATTGGGAAATAGGTTCGTGTAATTCCGCTTTACATTATCATTTCCAGTGTTCTGATCGCTTTCCAAAATTCCTTCAGAAGTAGTATGTTCCACTCTTGCTCCTACACTTGCCGATAGCTTTTCAGACAGCTTAAAATCACCCGTCACGTATGCTGCTCCTACTCGCTCGCTGTAATTAAACGTATTACTGAGTGCTGTATTCACCGTTTCTATGCCATTCACAATATCACTAACAATGAATTCATTCTCAGTAAGCACTTCGTAATATTTCATTCCTGTGGAAAGATTCACTCGATCCATACTTTTACTATAGTCTGCTTTAATAGAGTAGATGTCGATATTGGTAAATGGATCAAAAGCATTATTCACCTCTCGGATTACGGTTTCACGATCTGATTCAAAGTACGTATTCGGCTGATCTATTCGGTTATCCTTTTCAAAACTTCCATAGCTTACATCAGAATTAAAAGAAGACGATTCTGAAATATTCCAGAGATAGTTAAGATTTACATTATAGTTGGAAGAAGTATAATTCGTAAGTGACTTGGCCTCCAAAAACTCACCAGCTGAAGGATCTGCTAAATCTTCAATACTTGTATTGCTTATGGCGTCATAATCTCCAGTAGTGAGCACACTCCCTCCAGAGACATTGATTGAATGCTTGGGGTTCATGGTGTAGGTGATACTCGTATTTATATTATAACCTGATCGATCTCTACTCTCCTTTGAATCTGAATCTATGTCAAAGCCACTTTGTATTTTCCGATCAATATATTGTTCCTCAAAAACATTGTCGAATCGAGCGATAGTCGCCGTGGCTCCTATTTTACCTTTTCCATAGTTGATAGAAGCACTATTGTTCATTCGAGGAGCATCTCCTTTAGTGTAACTATGAATAAGACTTCCATTATACCCCAAATTGATGTTATTCTTGAGTTTAATATTGATGATGCCTGCATTTCCCTCTGCCTCATATCTCGAAGAAGGGTTGGTAATCAACTCAATCAATTCAATATTATCGGATTGCATACTCTCAAGCAAAGTAGCCAGATCAGTTCCTGACAATCTACTTGGACGTCCGTTGATAAAAATACGTACGCCGCTCTTTCCTTGGAGCAAAATGTTGTTATCAGGATCTACCAGCACGCCTGGTGCCTGCCTCAATAACTCAAGTCCATTCAAGCCTGATGAATTCACACTGCTCTCCACATTAAACACCATACGGTCTGGGAGAACCTCTACCAGTTGTCTCTGCGTAGACACGGTAACACTCTCCAGTTGAATACTACCTGATGATAGCT
>CAYGTD010000319.1:0-4148 GCA_964352725.1 uncultured Roseivirgaceae bacterium | reverse complement strand
AGTATCAGGGACTGCACCTATAAGGGACGGAAAGACAGTAGGTGAGAATGCTTATGAACAAACCAAAGTTTGTTTGGAGATCATCAAAGAGGCGATCGAAAAAGCGGGCGGCACTATTGAAGATGTCATTAGAACTAGAATGTACGTCACGGATATATCACAGTGGGTTGCTTATGGCAAAGCGCATGGTGAGGTATTTGGAAATATAAAACCGGCTACAAGTATGGTGGAAGTAAAAGCATTGATAGATCCTGACATGATGGTAGAGATTGAGGCGACAGCTATTTTATTTAACGAATAAGTAAATCTGTTTTCGTAGAAGATTTTTTTTAAAAGACAACATTCACTTAACACAAAGATGTAAGCTGGTTTCGTTTATCAATAAAACATTGCCATGAATTCAAAATCAATAATAATCTTCATTCTGGTATTTTCAATTCAGCTATTGATGTCATGCTATCCATGCGATTGCAATCCAGGAATAGTCAGGGGTGCAGTGTATACAGAGGGAGAAATAACTGCACTTGATACGTCTGGGTTTAAAGATGAAATAGTTCAAGATAGCGTGCATCGGAATTCTTTTGGGCTTTACTATGAAAGTACATTTGAGTTAGAGGAGACTAGCGAAATCAAACCTACTGAATTTCATGGATCATTTGGTTTCAATTCAGCTTATGCATGTAGTTGCACAGAAAATACCTTCACTTATGCTGATCCAGTAGTCAGCTTGGATATTGTCATGGTGGAGGATATTACTAAAGAAGAAACAAATATTAATGAGGCTTTTGGGCTTTTTATAGGAACTGGGCTGCAAGCAATAGATGAAGTAGACTGGAATCTGTATTTCAATCAGGAATGGTATCCCGAAGTATACCTAAATTTTGAACTATCGGATGAAGGTGCTGTTGCTTCATCATCTGTTTTCAAAATAGTATTAACACTAGAATCTGGAGCTACTTTATCCTCAGAAACTGAGGTTGTTAAGTTCTTTGACTGATAGAGTTCACCACATCATAAATAAAACTAGCAGCCAACTTAGCTGTTCTCCCATCATCATGCGTAGGACTCATTTCTGCCAGATCAAAGCTGACAACTTTGTCTGATTTGAGAATGTTCTTTAGCAGTGGTTTGATATGATGAGGTAACGCACCGTATGGATTTGCTGCACTTACACCAGGAGCTACTCCTGCTGAGAACACATCCAAATCAAGCGTAATGCAGATTCTATCCAGTTGCCCTATGAAAAATTGAATTCGAGCTAAGAGGTCTTCTTTGGGCTCAGTGAGTAGCTCTTCCATGGAAATAAACGATTGGTTTTTTTCACGCATCAACTCAAACATCGGAGCAATATTCGCTGCTTCATTTATTCCAATAGGCAGGTAATGAAAGTTGTCATATTCATCAAAAAGTTGCTTTGCCCAACTTCCAGAATGAGGCCCATTGGGGTAATTCCTCAAGTCAAAATGTGGATCAAAGTTGATCATTCCAATTTTCATATTTGGGAATGCCTCCAGCATTCCTTTGCCATGCGCATAGCTGATTTCATGGCCTCCACCTAAAAGAATGGGAAATGAATCATTCTTAAGTATTCCCTCGACATATCGAGCCAACTCTTTTTGCGCATTTTCCAATTGCTCTCCGCTTACTACCACATCCCCTACATCCGTGAGCTGAACTTCTCCAGCAAAATGAACGGCCAGATTTACAAGAGCCTTTCGAATAGCATCGGGTCCTTCTACAGCACCAACTCTTCCAAAGTTTCTTTTTACTCCTACGTCCGAACAGAAGCCAAGAAAACAAAAGCCTTTTGGTATTTGAGCATTGAGATCAGCTGTTTTCATCACCTGATGCCAGACATCACGAACTGATCCAGGGTCTTGTCTTCCTTTCCAGATAGATTGATTTCCGGGTTTATACATGCTTCACTTCCTTCCCATTTTTCCAAACCATGCTTGGCTTCACTTTTCCTTGATTGTATAGAATCTCCCGATAGTCATTGAAAGGAAAAGCAATCAAATCAGCTTTCATTCCTCCTACAATTCTCCCACGATCTTCAAGTCCAAGTGCGTTCGCAGCTCTAAAAGTAATGCCTGCAAATATCTCAGCAGACGAAAGTTTCTCATAAATACCAAGAATAGCCGCTTGAACTAGTAAGTCTCCCATTGGGCCTGAACCAGGATTCCAATCGGTGGAGATTGCTAATGATGCTCCTGCATCCAATAATTTTCTAGCCGGTGTAAACTGCATACCTAAACCTAAACTAGCCCCTGGAAGGGCAACTGCCACAGTATTTGATTTGGCTAAGATCGCTACTTCTTTGTCTGTACTAGCCTCAAGGTGATCTGCACTTTTCGCTCCAAGTTCTACCGCTATTTGACTCCCGCCAGTATGAAATTGATCGGCGTGAATGGCAAGGGCAAAACCTGCATTTTTAGCTGCTTGCATGTATTCCTTCGCCATCTCTATTGGAAAAGCGGAGGGTTCTACAAATATGTCAATTCGATTGGTTAACTGCTTTGATTTTAGGAGTGGAAAGAGCTCACTTTCTACGTATTGAAGAAATTTTTTCTTATCAGTGAATTCCTTTGGACAAACATGAGCTGCTAAACAAGTCGGGATGAGATCTGCTTGTAGTTGAGCATTTCCTTCTTTTACTACTTCCAGTATTTTCAGCTCATTCTCCACATCTAAACCATAGCCACTCTTTACTTCTATAGTGGTGACTCCATCGTTTAGATGCCTATTTGCTCTTTTAATTAAACCTCCTAAAAGTTCTTCTTTGGTGGCCAATCTAGTTTTAGATACTGAATCAAAAATTCCACCTCCTTGCTCCAATATTTTTTCATAAGACTCCCCTGCCATTCTAAGAGTATAATCTCTTGCTCTTGTGCCTCCCCAAACTAAATGAGTATGACAATCTATAAAACCGGGCAGCAAGATATGATCTGATTCTATTTCAGAGATATTCTTGGCTTTGGAAGAAAGTGAATTAAAATCCCCTACTTCCAAAATTTTTTCGCCCTCACATAAAACACCCCCATTTTCAACAACACCTAGTTTTTCATCACCCAATGCCCCTTTTATAGGTGTGTTCTTGAGTGTCAAAATTTGCTTAAATGGTCCGATCAAAGTTGACATGGTACGATAATTGAATTAGGCTTGAAAGTTACCACTTACTAAATTGCATTACCAAACCCAGAATCAAAATGAAAAAGCTATCACTTGTATCTATTTTCTCTCTTTTTGCTGTCGCATCTTTCTCTCAGATGGGAAGTTTAGCTCTTTCAATAGGAATACCTCAAAATTCCTTTAGGGAAAATACAGACGCGACTGGTATTGGATTCGATTTGTCTTTTGCATTCCCTTTTCAAAAAGAAATTCCAATTTACCTCGGTGCAGATATTAACTATATGGTATATGGTTTCAATTCTCAAAATTTAGATTTGTCTGCAGATATAGTAGCTCAAAATGGGACAGTAATTGCCTCATTGCCAATACCTCTCAGAGTAGTTAATACCAACAGTATTTTTGGGACCCATGCATTTATAAGGGCGGTTGCTCCATTTGAACTGATTCAACCTTATGCAGAAGCTTTGATAGGATTTCGTTATATATCTACCAATACTAAAATTGAAGATAGATCTGATGAATTGCGTTGGGCAAGGGATCCTGATGAGTCTAATCTAATTTCTAGGACTACAGTTCTTGACGATTGGATTTTTAGCTACGGATTTGGTGGTGGGTTTCTCATTAAAATAGGAGGAAATGCTTTTCTTAACCTGAGAGCTGACTATTTCAAAGGACAAAGGGCAGAATATTTTGATGGGAATGACACGGAATCGTGGGAAGTCTCTTTATCAGACATTGGTGACATTAGTGATCAAAATGATCCTCAAATTAACAATATTGGTGGGGATAATTTAGACTTAGGTTCTAAACCAAGAGAATCAACCACTGACCTCTTAACGATCAAGCTTGGTATTGCTCTAAAATTCTAATACCCATATTTTTCTTTCCAACGAGCTTTTAAAAACCTTCTTAAGTCTTCTTCTCGTGGATTTTTTCCTGGCTCGTAGAGTTTAGTTTCCTTGATTTCGTTGGGCAGAAATTCCATATGAACAAAATTCATATCATGATCATGTGCATAT
>CAYGTD010000318.1:0-4150 GCA_964352725.1 uncultured Roseivirgaceae bacterium | reverse complement strand
ACTGTTCTCGTTTACATTGAATGTTTGATCAGCAATTGTTGGAGCTTGATTGGTGTCTACCAAATCATTCAAATTGACCGTAATCGTTGCGGACGCATTTAATTCAGCATCAGCTACTTGCACTGTCAAAGAGAAGCTAGGAGTCGTTTCAAAATCAAGTTCCGTTGAATTATTAACCGTCAACGCTCCACTTGCCGCATCTATGGCGAAAGTTTCGTTGGTATTACCAGCAGTGATCGAGTAGGTGAGTGGATCGCTTTCTGGATCAAATGCGTCTACTGTTCCAACCGCCGTGCCATTGGCACTATTCTCATCAATGCTAAATGATTGCGCTACGATTTGCGGTGCTTGATTGACTGTTTCGTCTACATCATTGAGATTTATTGTAATGGTAGCAGAGGCTGGATTTGTGTCGTGTGGTAATGATACGGTCAGCGTAAAGACTGGATTGGTTTCAAAGTCTAACGCATCAATATTATTGACAATCAAATTTCCTGACGGACTTTCAATGATAAATGCATCACTTGTGTTCCCTGCATCGATGGTAAATAGAAGATCTGAATCGATATCCTCTGCATCAATTACTCCCACAATGGTTCCTTCTGCTGTATTTTCATTTACTGCAAATGTTTGATTAGCAAGCAAAGGAGGATCGTCTACTGCATTCACATTCAATGTGACTGTCTTGCTAAATGTATTATTTACACCTTGACCATCGTCTGCAGTGATCTCGAAAACTTGAGAACCTGATGAGTCAGCAACTGCTCCAAATGTCACCGTCATAGCCACATCATCGAATGAAACAGTAGCAAAATCGACTGATTCCGGAGTAATAGAGTAGGAGATCGTCTCACCTTGTTCATCGACTGGCACTTCATTCAACGTAAAAGTCACAACAGAATCTTGTGTAAAATCCTCAGTAGTAGTAATAAAAGAGTCTGATACTTCGAATGATGGCGGATCGTTTACAGCCGTTACATCAAAAGCTATCGATCCAAGATCATTACTGAAGTTAGTCCCGTCATTCACTCTAAATTCAAAGGAGTCAAAGGATGTTCCGTTAGCATTTGTCTCTGGTACATACCTAAACTGCGCGATAGAACTAATCTGAATGGTCTGGTTTAGCGTCACATTGGAAGAGAAATAGGTCAAATCTCCATTAGTTGGCAGAGACTCAATTCTTATATAATTAATTGGAGTACTCTCAGGATGTGTGTATACAAAGTCATCTGTCGAAAACACATAAGTTTCATCTTCATCAATGGTTAATTGTGAATTTCCAGTAGAAGGGGAAACTCCTACTTTAATACTGCCATCCACATCAATGAGCTCTGGAGAGCCCTCGTCAAACAGAATATCATCAATTCTAACAGATGATGTTTGCCCAACAGTAAATTCAGGCAGCAAATCAAATGTTAAGTGAAATAAGGTACCTGCATCAGAGATACTATTTGACCCAGCCCCCACAATCCGTATCTTATTCGTTGCTGTTTGATTTGTAACGATGCTAAAACTCTCAGCCAATGTTCCTATTTGAGATACACCAGCGAAATTCAACTTGGCAGGATCATAAACTACCTCCATATTGAATGAAGAGTAAGCGCGATCAGCAGCTATTTCTGTTACATATATTGGTAAGTCATACGTGATTTCTGCATTCACTGTATGGTTAGGGATCGTTATTCTACCGTCATAAATCAATAGGTCTTTTGAATCGGTCAATCCTAAATCATCTGTAACTATTACTGTTATTTCTCCTCCTTTAAAAGTAGTGAGCAGTCCATTTTGATCAATACTACCAATGCTTTCATCTGAGACACTCCAGGTAAATGGCTGTAGACCTACTGAGCTAGTGAATTGTATTTCATCTCCTGCGATGTATGTCTGAAAAGGAAAAGTAAGGTTTGGCTTAACCAGATCAATAAATCGGATAGATGAGGCACTTCCAGCATTACCCTCTAAATCCTCATTGAATGTACTTGTATTATCTACAATGTATAATGATGAACTCGTACTAGCCGGTTCATCAAAAATGGAAAAATTCAACGCCATCAACGTATCGCCAACACCAATTGGAGTAGTCCCTGCAAAGGCCACCTTGTATTGATTATTTACTAATTCAGCTATCTCAATTGAAAAACCATCTAATAAAAAACCCGTAGGATCAGCGTTGACAAACTCCATGTTGGTTTTATTCCCACCATAAAAATTGAAAACACCGGATATGATATCAAGATCTGATAGGTCGGTTGTAGTTACATACACCGAAGTATCTCTACCAGGAAATATCAAATCTTCAGGAGTCTTAATATCCAACTCGAAAGCACGCACTTCTACCGTAGTACTTCCTTGAAGTCCATTTACATCTTCTACCGCTATTTCTGCAAATCCATATCGATCAGATAGGAAGTAATTATCAGAAACAATGGAACCAAAAGTAGGATCCACCACCGTATATGTGTAGGGCGCTGTTCCTCCACTGGCATTTATTCTGGTAGAATCTCCAACAGTGATCCTGTTGGGACTGGAACTCGTATTTAATTGAAGAATAGGTTGGATTTGTATTTGACCAAAATCCATGGTGAAATCATATCCCCCTTCATTGAAATAGTTGTCTGCTCCAGTACTCGTGTAAAGTGTAAATGTAGGGCTTGTTAGTCCAGTGACATCTTCCAAGAAGTAATCCACATAAAACAACAATCCAGAGTCTAACGCAATAGGATTTACCCCTGCAGCCGTAATGGTGAATCTATTGTTGTCTTTAACAACCGTATTCACTGACCAGGTTTCAATCAATCCTCCTGCAAAATCAAACGATTGAGGAGTTAAAAGAGGACTATGCGAAAACTCAAGGTTTAAGGCGATGATATTTTCGCCTACCATGTCATTGGTATAAACCGTATCCAACAATATTGGCACACGCACCGTCTCCCCCTCTATCCCAACAGAATCTCTATTGGAAGCAAGGTTGACCTGAACATTTTGCGCGATAATGGGAGTGTTCAGCAGCCATACAATGGCCACTGAAACCCACTTTATTAATTTGTTCATCTTCATCATCAGTCTATTTTCAATATTATTGACTAATGATTAATTGTTGTTCGAATTGCTTGGTTTCGCCAACAACTCTGATGATATAGATACCCGGATTGAGCTGAAGATTGGATAAGACGAGCTTGTCTTCTCCAATCGGTTTTTGACCATACAGCATGAGCTTTCCACTTACGTCAACTACCTGAACGTTTACTTCTTCATTCATAAGTTCAGGCATGTAAACAATGGCGTGACTTACTGTAGGGTTAGGATAAACGCTGATGCCATTTTTAAGCTCACTGTTGCCAAGTACAGCTCCAGCTATATAGACTTGTCCAGCTTCTGCGGTGGAAGAAATATCTGTTTCATTTCCTACTAGTTCAGTTGGTGCTAGTGTTATAGAAGAAACAGGAACTCTTTCGGCGTTGAGACTGAGTGTAAGGGTACCTAACACAAAATCTTCTTTCAACCCTGTCATCAACCCGAATGCCAGATTGAATGCGTTATCTAGTTCATTGTAATGAACAGTAGGAGAGAAGGTAAGTTCTTCGTTTACCTTAAACTCACTAAATGAAAGATGATCGCCTAATGGTAAGCTCATGGAAAGTGCATAGAGCTCTTTCACATTGGATACGGTAATCGGTAGGCTTACCTCACCGTAAGCAGAATTAATATCTCCATTTCCGATAGCGAGAATGACTTCTGAGTGTGTACTGGCGAATACCTCATCTATTCGTTTGTTTTCTGCCTCTGCAGGAAACGATTGAATGATGCCTGCTGCAAACTGAAGGATATAGGAAGCATCCATTGCGGAAACTGTGCCATCTCCAGAAACATCTCCAGCTCTATCTTGCCTCGCTTCAAAGGTGATAACACCCGCTACATCTTGAAGGGTAAGCGCTGCATCATAAGCAGACACTCGACCATTCAAACTTACATCTCCAGTGATCGGATTGAGTGAATTATCAGTAGCCCAAGGATCAAATGTGACATTACCCAATACTTGATCCCCTTCACCACTTGTGTTAAGTGTAGTATGGTATGGACCAGAATTGTCTCCCCACCATGATCCAGTCGCATCTATGGTAAATGTTCCTGTATTGTTAATTCCATAACC
>CAYGTD010000317.1:0-4170 GCA_964352725.1 uncultured Roseivirgaceae bacterium | reverse complement strand
TCCTTACAAAGGAGGCTGGTGTGGAAACGAAATATATCCAGATGCATTCACTCCCGCTATCAGAAAAAAGGCTAGCAAATACACGCAGCTATTTGGTGACCAATTGAAAAAAGAAGGATACAAAGGGTATTTCGAATTGGACTTTTTGATCGATCAAGACAATGGCCAAATTTACTTAGGTGAGCTCAACCCAAGAGTGACTGGAGCTAGCTCTATCACCAATCATGCAGTTTTTGCATTGGCTGATGCGCCACTTTATCTTTTCCATATTCTGGAGTGGATGGATTTCGATTATAACTTCAGCGTGAAGTCACTCAATGAAAGATGGGCAAAACAGGAAAATGTAGATGATTGGAGTCAAATGGTCATTAAGCATACGGAGGATACCGTAGAATTCGTGCATGCTGCGCCAGATTCTGGCATCTGGCATATGTTCGACAATGGTCATATTCAGTTTGACAGAATGGATACACATAGAAGAGCTGTTGAGACAGAGAAAGAAGCATTCTTCTTACGAATTACCAAGAAAGGTGATTATCTATACGAAGGTGCAGACATGGGTATTTTGGTTTCTAGAGGCCGTATGATGACAAATGATTTCAAGCTTACGCCTAGAGCAAAAGGATGGATCAAGGCAATCAAATCACAATATTCATCAGAGATGGTAGAGGATAAGCGTGAGCCAATCATGTTAAAAGGAAGTTTAACCAAATAATTGCAGCCCCTTTTCCAAAAGCAACTTTAATATGATTGAGTTTTACAATACGTCAAAAACAATCCTATTCTTCCCTCAAGGGGACAATTCCCCCTTTGGAGGGGGTTGGGGGAGGTTTGAAGGAGTCAATAATTCTCAGAAATAAATGCAAATAATTAAGGCAGTTTACTTGAACTAATAAGTATAATTTGCTATTATGATATATCATAAAATAGGATCAGTTCGGTTGGAATTGAAAAAAGCATGAAACTCGAATTCTCTTCCATAAAGGAGCCAATAGCAGATTTTAAATGGCAAAAGCTATTCAATGAAAGATGGCCTGCATACAAGGCATGGTTAAAATCCAGTCACGCTATTGCTGATACAAGCATTTCAGTTGCGACACTTGGAAAATATATGCCTGAAATGCTGGACATCCATGATGATTTATGCCGTTTAGTTAGTGCTGATGACGAAGCTGTCCATTTTCTGACAGGTTTTCAACCTCCTGCTTATAATAGCGGATGCTCTCAAGCGGTTACAACAAAGGGCATGGTCCAATTAGTGCGTAATTACGATTATCACCCAGCTCGGTTTGAAGGACTGTTGTTGATGACGCAATGGAATGGGAAGAAAGTGATTGCCAATAGCGACTGCCTGATGGGCGTATTGGATGGTATGAATGAAGACGGATTGGCCGTTTCCCTCACGTTTGGGGGAAGAGATGTTGTAGGATTTGGATTTGGTATCCCATTCATATTGCGCTATGTCTTAGAGTTTTGCTCTAATGTGGAAGAAGCCATCGACACATTGCTAAGGGTACCTTCCCATATGTCTTACAATGTGACGGTCACAGATAAGAGTGGGTCCGTAAAAACAATTGAGATTGCTCCAGACAAAAGCGCAGTAGTTACCAATGATCCATTTACCACCAATCATCAAGGAGTTGATGAGTGGGCGCATAATGGAAGCTTTAATCAGACTGCAGAGCGATCAGCTTTTTTGAAAAACATTCTATCCAAGGGAGTGAACGGAGCAACACTGACCAACTCTTTTTTGAAGCCACCATTGCACAACCCTACATTTTCAGGAGGTGTTGGCACACTTTATACTGCTGTGTATAAACCAATTGAGGGAATGGTTCAAATGCATTGGCCAAACGATAGTTTGTTCCAGTCATTCGATGACTTTACCGAAGGAGTCAAGACGGTCAAATTTGAAATGGAGGATCAGCTTAATGAAGCTTAAGATCTAAATTCTAAAAAAATGAAAAACAAATATCTTGTTGAACTTCTGGAAATGAAGGAAGTTCATGAGCTGCCAGATGGATGGACAGCAGACGACTTGGTGGGGCTTTTAAATCACATAGACTTTGACGATGCTGCATCCATTGCTCCAGAGGAGTTAAGAGAAATGACCAGTATGGCATTGTCTGATTTTGATGTAGATGAAGCCATTGAAAAGGTGTTAGAGTTTCGTTTTGGAGATCGATTAAACAAAGGGAAGCGACAAAATTTGGTGGAAGAACTACGAGATGATCGAATCTGGGAAGAGTATTCTGACCTTGCGTATCACAAAGAATTGTTCAATGTCTGCTCCATGCTTTATTGGGCATTCCCCAAAAAGTTTTCAGAGCCAGATATTGTAAAAATTAAATTGAAGGTCACTTCTCAAAGCAACGTTTCAGATAACAACATTAAGGGACTGAATTCATCCTTTATTGCTCGACTCTTGAATGATGGAATGGATAGTCATAACATTATCTATAGACTATTTGATGAACAGATCGCTTCCAACACCTTCAAAGAATCAGAGCATATTATTTGGAACCTAGAAGAGGAAGGATTCAATCCTGAAGATAAATCCAATACCATCACCATATATACTTCCTGGAACTGGGTAGATGAATTGAAGGGAGTAAAAAGTTATGAATCTACTGCGTTTTCGGACGGACAATTAAATTAAATCAATGGAATTTCAGAGTATCAACCCATACAGTGGCCAGCAAGTAGGTCAATATACGGCACAAACAGAAGACCAAACAAAAGCGATGCTTGAGAAGGCTCAAACAGCGTTCGAAAGCTGGAGGAAAGTGCCTATTGCTGATAGATCAAAACTGATGGTAAAAGCTGGTCAGGTGCTACGAGACAATGTAGAAGAATATGCCAAAATGATTACAATGGAGATGGGAAAACCCATTATGGAATCAAGAGGCGAAGTGAATAAGTGTGCTTGGGTGTGCGACTATTATGCTGAAAATACCGCAGAATTTCTTGCGGATGAGATCATCAAAACAGATGCACAAAAGAGCTTTGTAAAGCATGAGCCTATAGGATGTGTGTTTGCAGTTATGCCTTGGAATTTTCCGTTTTGGCAAGTATTTAGATTTGCTGCTCCTACCCTAATGGCAGGAAATACAGGCATGCTGAAGCATGCACCAAACGTCTTTGGATGTGCAGAACAGATAGCAGGAGTATTCAAAAAAGCAGGATTTCCGGAAGGTGTTTTTCAAAACCTCATCGTACATCATGATCAAACAGAAAGCATTATTGCTCATGATGCCATCAAAGCAGTAACGCTTACAGGAAGTGAGCGAGCAGGATCAGCAGTGGCGGCACTGGCTGGAAAGTATCTGAAAAAGTCCTTGATGGAATTGGGAGGGAGCAACGCCTTTATTGTGTGGGAAGATGCCGACATTGATGCTACGGTAACGACAGCTATTACCGCACGAATGATGAATTGTGGTCAAAGCTGCATTGCTGCAAAGCGCTTCATTTTAGTAGGAGATACTTATGATGAATTTGTAACGAAATTTGTTGCTGAAGTCAAGAAACTTCAAGCAGGAGACACTATGAGTGATACTACCAAGATTGGTACACTAGCCAGAAAAGACCTAGCGGATCAACTTCAGGAGCAAGTAAAAAAGTCAATCGAAGCTGGTGCTGAATTACTCATAGGGGGTAATCAAAGAGCGTGTTTCCATGAACCAACTGTTCTTGGTAATGTAACTCCTGGAATGCCTGCATTTGACGAAGAAACATTTGGGCCATTGGCCGCCATGATCAAAGCAAAGAGTATAGAGGAAGCATTTGAACTAGCCGAACAATCTAAATATGGTTTGGGAGTGACTGTTTGTACTACTAATATCGAAAAAGCATTAGAAATGTCTGATCAGGTGAGTGATGGAGCCTACTTTATTAATGAACTAGTGAAGTCAGATCCACGTCTTCCATTCGGCGGAACCAAAAATTCTGGATATGGAAGAGAGTTAGCCAAAGACGGGATGATGGAGTTTATGAATAGGAAAACGATTTATGTGAAATGAGCAACTTCAATCGTGTCTTAGGTAAATGGGACATTTTCACCCTTTCCTTTGGCGCGATGATCGGTTGGGGTTGGGTCGTTCTTACCAGTGAGTGGATTCTCACAGCTGGAGTTATGGGAGCCATCACTGCCTTTTTCATTGGGGGATTAGT
>CAYGTD010000316.1:0-4213 GCA_964352725.1 uncultured Roseivirgaceae bacterium | reverse complement strand
TTCAAAAGAGGTGTAGTATCTAAACTCAGTTAATAAACACTTTCTTATTAACCAATCCATTACTTGAGTTAAATTTCAAGATATAGATTCCTGTTTCAAGATTAGATGGCGTCCAAGTAATTATTTGCTGATTAGCTTCTACATCTATAAAATCAACAAGTTTCCCACTGGCATTGAAAACACTAATTCTATTATCAGTGATTTCTGTATTTAACTGAATGCTTGCAGCACCTACAATTGGATTTGGAAAGACAGATATAGTACTTACCAAATTTTCAGTACTTAAAGGTTCATCTTCCTGAATGTAAAGATCATCTATTACCCATCCGAATGCATTAGTATTGACGTCAGCAAAAAGCCTAAATCTTATAATAATGTCATCCCCTGCTTCAAATTTTTCTAACAAATCAACTGAATGAGGTTTAAAAAGATTTGAATTACCTGGACCAGAAATGTTATATCTATTAAGCCAAGCAACATGCAGAGATGCATCGTAACCGTCTTCTAACGCTACCCACGTTTCTCCATCTTTAGAGGCCTCTACTACAACGTAATCATAAAAGTCTTCATCTGGATAGGATGACCCTGGCTCACCAGGCTCAACAATTGCCATATCTACATATTTCATGAAGGCTTCAGAACTAGCAACAGTTATTGGTGTTCGTAAATAAAAAATACTTTCAACACCATCTTCATAATTGTGCGCACTATGTAAAGCACTGTTTTCAAAACCTGAATAATCCTTAACCACAAAACCAAAACCATCAAAATCAGAAGCATCTTCAAACTCAGAGCTAAATGAACTCTTAATCTCTGTTACTCCCAATATGAAAGTCTCTAATTCAGGAGAGGAATACTTATTACCACCCAAATAGGCATCTAACCTTATTGATACAGTGCCGCTTATATTAGAATCATTTATTTTTTCATTTACAGACCCAGTTACATTGTTGTAAATAGTTCCTATAGAAGTATTATTGACATATATCTCGGTAGAATCAAACTCATTCAAAAAGTTAAATGCAAGGTTAATTTCTCCATTTGGAGCCGTACTTGCACTTCTAAATGAAGGTGCGTTAATTATCCCTGTTAATTCTACAGACCAAATTCCACGACCATAAGTAGCAATCACAAGTTGATTCTCTACTAGCTTAAAATCATGAATATTCACTGCTGGCATATTACTTTGAAGAAGACCCCATGAGTCTCCTCCGTCCAAAGATTCTATAATGCCAATTTCAGATCCAACCCAAACTCTATCAGTGTTTGTAGGGAAAACAAACAGTGTATTTACAGCTACATCAGGAAAACCACGATCTCCAGTGCCATCAAAACCTGATATATCTGACCAATTCTGACCAAGATCCGTTGTTTTAATTACCTTCGGATATCCTGCAAATGAAAACAACACATATGCTGTTTCGCTTTCAAATGGATGGGTACCAATGCCTGATATTGAACCCATCTCAAATGCAGAGTAATTTTCTACAGGACTATAGTTTTCTCCACCATCAGTTGATACAAATGGCCTTCCTTCAGAATACATTCTAGCTCCCGCCCAAATAACGTCAGGGTCCGCATAAGAAACCTCAATATCTGTATTATTAGAAAATGGTGTCGTCCAAAGGTTAGCATCGGTTAGGGATGCAGCGCTCCAAGCTCCGCCAAAATTTTCAGATCTCCAAATACCTGAAGCTCCTACTGTATGAAGTCGATCAGGTAGTTGTTTATGATGTGATAATCTACTTCTAAATGGTCCTGAACCAGCTCCTACATCAGATAGACCACTAGTTGCAGAAGTCCAAGATTGACCTCCATTTGAAGTTCTAGCAAAATTACTATACTGGGAGCCACCAATCATTTTATTGATATCTGCACTGTGCCACAGTGCTTCAAAACCATCTCCGCCTATACCAAAAGTAGATTCAGCACTTGCTGCTCCTTCCGTACCAGCAGCATGATACCATGTTCCATTATCCTGCATCCCTCCAATAAATCTATTTTCACCAGGAGCTTTATCTGCACCATAAAATTGTGTGGTATTGTATTCATAGCTTACGTAAGTGAAATCACCGTTATTAGGACCTGGATCGTTAGAAGAAACTGATTGATAGACACCACCATCATTAGCAATGATCATTCTGAATGTTTGATTAGTTTCATCAATATCTGTAATGACATTATTATGCTGATCGGGATGGATTCCAGCGGTTCTAGCAGATTGAGGAAAGCTATTTGTACCCCCAAAGCTTCTGTAAGCATCAGATACATTAGTTGTGATGCGAATTAACCCAGACGTAGTATTCCTCTCAATTCGTAATGCTGATTCTGGAAGGTTATCTGGATCAAAATTTCCTCCAGGCGTCAATACTGGCCAGTAATTAAAAAATTGACTCACCTCATGACCACCATTTACCGCAATATTCGCGTCAGGACTACTGCTATATTGAACATCATGTACAAAAAGATATTCTCTTGAATCATCACTACCATCACCATCAGTATTTCTCTCTATCAAATTCCATGACCCATCCTCTTGCTGATCTCTAAAAGATGC
The DNA here is from genome assembly GCA_964352725.1 of uncultured Roseivirgaceae bacterium. GTDB lineage: Bacteria > Bacteroidota > Bacteroidia > Cytophagales > Cyclobacteriaceae > Ekhidna. The sequence continues at coordinate 1,656 of CAYGTD010000316.1, read as the reverse complement.
CATCAATTGGATATCATTGTCCAAATCCCATACTTGAAAGGGAACTTCTCCATAGCCAGCATAAACATACTGACTAGCTGGTACACCTGGCCCTTGACCACCTACGGTAAAGCGATGCGCCATTTGTGTTCCTTGTCCAAACCTTATCTCAATGTTTCGTAAATCTTCAACTCCCACGCCATTACCTAGTGCTAATACACCATTAACATCTGCTGAGTTAAAGTTTACAAAGGTCCAAAATGAGGAAGTATTATATCCAACTATATCAGTAGTTATGATTTCATTGGCTTTTTCCTCTGTGATTTCAAACTTCCAGTTATTTACTCCTCCTACATAAACAATATCTTCATCAAAAGGATGAGCTGTAGCATAGTTGTCGTACCATCCTTGACCTCCTAAGAAATCCTCATTTGTGCCGGAGGAATTAACAGCCAAAGACCAAGTCTCAGCGCCATCACTTGAGACGTATAAGTCAGATCCATTTCCACTTAAGCCTCCTTCAACTGACGCCCACAATCTATTTGAGTTAACTGGTGAAATAGCTATTTCCACTCTTCCTCCAGGGCTCATTCCCGAACTGGCATCACTCCAACTCGTTCCGCCATCAGTAGACTTTATAACTCCTATACCTTGAACAGCTACATAAACTGTATTGAAATCATCAGGATCCACAAGCAAATCATCATACCTCTCTGAAGTAGAAGACCTCAACCTAACCCAAGTTGACCCACCGTCTGTGGTTTTGTAAATAGCCCCCTCTAATCTTCCTTCCCAAACACTATTTCTAGTGGTCGCAATAACTATATCTGCGTCTAACGGATCAACTACTATTCTCGAGACATTTTTAAAGTCTGAGTAATCTTCAGGACTAGCAACCTGTTCCCATGTAGCTCCTTTATCAGATGATTTAAATAAGCCAGCTCCATCAATATCTTGCGTAAAATGTTCACCAGTACCTGCATAAATGATACTCGTGTTTGCAGGAGACATGGCTAATGTGTTAGTTCCTAAGTTTGGAATATCATCGGAAATGAATGCCCAGTTGGCCCCAGCGTCAGAGGTTTTCCAGATACCTCCTGAAGCAGACCCAGCGTACCATGTATTTCCCGATGCATCATCTGGATCTACAAGGAGAGCTCTGGTTCTACCTGCAACATTTCCAGGGCCTCTCTCAATAAAATTGAGTTCATCATTTGATGTACGAGCCTTGAAGACATTTTTCTTAGCTTTTTCATACTCTTTCAAGACTTGATTTGGCCCATACTCTGGATCATTTGTTCCAATTCGCGTTCTGATTTCACGCTCAATTAATGCATGCATTTCTGGTTCATCTGCTTTCGCCTTGCCTTCACGTTTTTCCAGCATTTTTTTTGAGGCATACTTTTCGTACTCCGTCAAAGATTTCTTGTTTTTGTTTACTTGTTCTGTATTTGAAGCAAGCCATAAAATGCTAATAGCCAGAATGACTAAAGCAAAAAAAGTTTTAATAATCGTTCTTCTCATAAATATAAATGTTGTTCCTATTCTAGGTTAAAAGATTTTTTTTGGGTTAAAATGTTATAATAATGGGGTCCTTTATCTTTTTCATTGGGATTTTCAAAAACCCAAACAAATTCTTCAATTTTTAAAATGTTCTCCTCCTGCCATGATACATTA
>CAYGTD010000315.1:0-4227 GCA_964352725.1 uncultured Roseivirgaceae bacterium | reverse complement strand
TTACTACAGCTCCAGTTGTCTTTACTGCTCTTACGATTTTCTCAGAAGACTTATCCACTAAGTTGTGATCGTATGATTTAAGTTTAATTCTAATTTTTTGGTTCATATCAATAATCTTTACTCAGCTGCTAAGCCTTTTGCATCTGCAATTACTTTTTCGGCGATGTTTTTAGGAACTGGATCATAGTGAGAGAATGTGAGAGAAGCTGTAGCTCTTCCTGAACTAAGGGTTCTTAAATCAGTCACATATCCAAATAATTCAGATAAAGGTACATCAGCTTTAATGACACCTGATGTGCCTCTTGTATCCATTCCTTTCATCATTCCTCTTCTCTTGTTCAAATCTCCTGTAAGAGATCCAGTGTATTCATCAGGAGTAACTACCTCAACAGCCATAATAGGCTCTAGAATAACTGGTTTACATTTAGAAGCTGCAGTTCTAAAACCAACTCTGGCAGCCAATTCGAATGATAATGAATCTGAATCCACATCGTGAAATGATCCGTGAAACAATCTCACTTTCATTGTATCTATTGGATAACCCGCCAGTGGTCCATTTACCATTGCTTGCTCGAATCCTTTTTGCACTGATGGGATAAATTCTTTCGGAATTACACCTCCTACAATGCCATTAACGAATTGCAATCCGTCTTTATCGTAATCTTCATCCTTAGGTCCGATTTCGAAAACGATATCAGCAAACTTTCCTCTACCTCCTGATTGCTTCTTATAGACTTCTTTATGCTCAATCGTAGTTGTGATGGCTTCTTTATATGCCACCTGAGGAGCGCCTTGATTGATCTCAACTTTGAATTCTCTCTTCAATCGATCAATGATGATATCCAAGTGAAGCTCACCCATCCCTTTAAGGATAGTTTGGCCTGTTTCATGATTGGTTTCTACTTGAAGTGTAGGATCTTCTTCAATCAATTTTCCAATTGCAATTCCTAACTTATCAGCATCAACTTGAGTCTTTGGCTCTATTGCATATCCAATAACTGGGTCTGGAAAGTCCATTGACTCTAATACAATCTTTGCTTTTTCGTCACAAAGCGTATCACCTGTCTTTATATCCTTGAATCCTACAACTGCTCCAATATCACCTGTATTAAGCTTATCAATTTGATTTTGCTTATTTGCATGCATTTGGAATATTCTAGAAATACGCTCTTTTTTATTTGTTCTTGTATTGAATACATAAGAACCTGACTCCAACTCTCCTGAATATGATCTTACGAAACATAGTCTACCTACGAATGGATCAGTTGCTATTTTAAAAGCAAGAGCAGCAAAAGGCTCATCTGAAGATGGCTTCCTTCTCGTTTCTTCTTCAGTATCAGGGTTGATTCCAACAATACTATCTCTATCTAGCGGCGATGGAAGTAACTCCATCACATAATCCAATAGCGTTTGAACTCCTTTGTTTTTGAATGCAGAACCACAAAGCATAGGCACAAAAGCCAAATCGACAGTAGCGGCTCTAAGAGCAGCAACTATTTCGTCTCTTGTAATACTGTCTGGATCTTCGAAATATTTTTCCATCAATTGCTCATCATACTCAGCAACTGATTCTACTAAATGATCTCTATATTCTTTTACTTCATCCACCATGTCGGCAGGAATTTCGATCTCTTGGAACGTCATCCCCATGTCTTCCTCATTCCAAACAATTGCTCTGTTTTCAACCAGATCAACTACTCCTTTGAATGTGTCTTCTGCACCGATAGGTAATTGAAGAGGTACTGCTTTAGTACCTAACATTTCTTTTACTTGCTTACAAACTTTCAAAAAGTCTGCTCCTGAACGATCCATTTTGTTAACGAATCCAATTCTAGCCACTTTATAATTATCAGCAAGTCTCCAGTTAGTTTCAGACTGAGGTTCAACACCATCAACTGCACTAAACAAAAACACCAATCCATCTAATACACGAAGTGATCTGTTTACCTCTACAGTAAAATCAACGTGACCTGGTGTATCAATATGATAATCTTGCTCTTTATACTTCCAGAATTAAGTTGTAGCAGCAGAAGTAATTGTGATACCTCTTTCCTGCTCCTGCTCCATCCAATCCATGGTAGCACCACCGTCGTGTACTTCACCAATTTTATGGTTTACTCCCGCGTAATAAAGAATACGCTCTGTAGTGGTGGTTTTACCTGCATCAATGTGAGCAGCAATACCAATATTTCTTGTGAATCTTAAATCTCTTGCCATCTTAAATTAGAATCTGAAATGTGAGAATGCTTTGTTTGCTTCAGCCATTCTGTGAGTGTCGTCTTTCTTCTTCACAGCAGCACCTTCTCCTTTAGAAGCAGCGATTATCTCTCCCGCTAGTCTATCAACCATTGTTTTCTCCCCTCTTAACCTAGCGTATTTGATCATCCACTTCATGCCTAAAGCAATTTTTCTATCCGGTCTTACTTCGACTGGAACCTGAAAGTTTGCCCCTCCCACTCTTCTCGCTTTTACTTCAACGCCAGGCATTACATTATTTAATGCAGTTTTCCATGCCTCTAGTCCATTTTCACCAGTCTTCTCCTCTACTTGCTTTACAGCTCCGTAGAAAATACTGTATGAGATACTCTTCTTACCATCAACCATCAAGTTGTTAACAAATTTTGTTACCAACGTGTCTTGAAAAATGGGATCTGGAAGTATATACCTCTTCTTTGGTTTTGCTTTTCTCATTATTTCTTCCTAATTATTTCTTAGGACGCTTAGCGCCATATTTTGATCTTCTCTGTAATCGTCCGCTTACACCAGCTGTATCCAAAGCTCCTCTAATGATGTGATATCTAACTCCAGGTAAATCTTTTACCCTTCCTCCTCTAATCAACACGATAGAGTGCTCTTGCAAATTGTGTCCTTCTCCTGGGATGTAAGCATTCACTTCTTTTCCATTCGTTAATCTCACCCTAGCAACTTTTCTCATTGCTGAGTTAGGCTTTTTAGGAGTCGTAGTGTACACACGTGTACATACACCTCTTCGCTGTGGACAAGAATCCAATGCTGGTGATTTCGACTTTGAAGTAAGCTTTTTTCTACCCTTCCTTACTAATTGTTGTATAGTTGGCATACGCTATAATTTCTATCTGTCCCAAAATTTGGGAACGCAAAGATAGGTATATTAAGAATATATCAAAGGGGTGAAAGAAAAAGTTCTGCAAGTAATTTCAAGAGGCTCAATTGAAACATCCCACTTCTAACTGACAACCAACCTCAACTCTCCTGAATGGCAGGATTTATTTCAATTTGTATTATCTGTTATTAACAAAATAACAGATAAAAACAGCTAAATAAGATAGACACTAACCTATTATCAAAATCATGATTAAATATATTTACAAAAACAGAAAAATATGAACTCTCATAAAATAGACTATACCATTACTGGGGACGATATGCAAGTAGTTTCTATTGAGCTTGATCCTGCTGAAACTGTGATCGCAGAAGCAGGTGCTCTTAACTGGATGGACAGGGGAATTGCTTTTGAAGCAAAAATGGGTGATGGTTCTAACCCTAATAAAGGACTTTTTGGGAAATTGCTAGAAGTTGGGTCAAGAGCATTGACTGGAGAGTCCATTTTTATGACTCATTTTACCAATACAAGTTCACAAAAAAGAGAAGTGACATTTGCAGCTCCTTATCCGGGTAAAATTGTACCAATTGACCTAAGTAAAGTGGGTGGCGAAATTTTATGTCAAAAGGATGCTTTTCTAGCTGCTGCAAAAGGGACTGAAGTTTCTATTGCCTTTTCTAAGAGATTGGGTGCTGGATTCTTTGGCGGAGAAGGCTTCATACTTCAAAGATTAAGAGGCGATGGGCTTGCTTTTATTCATGCGGGTGGCACTGTAGTGAAGAAAGAATTGAATAATGAATCAATACTAGTAGACACTGGCTGTCTAGTTGCTTTTGATAAAGGACTCGATTACAATATTGAGAGAGCAGGTGGTCTACGATCTATGTTTTTTGGAGGCGAAGGTTTATTCTTAACTACCATTTCAGGAACGGGTACTGTCTACCTACAGAGCTTACCATTTTCAAGGTTGGCCGATAGAGTCATTCAGCATGCTCCAAAAATGGGAGGATCATCAAAAGGTGAAGGATCTATTCTTGGAGGGCTCGGAAGAATTCTAGATGGAGATTAATAATTAATTAAAGCTATATTCAATTCCAAAATAGACTTCATAAATAAATGTATTGAGAGGAATGATTGGGCGATCA
>CAYGTD010000314.1:0-4244 GCA_964352725.1 uncultured Roseivirgaceae bacterium | reverse complement strand
AATGGAGGAACCTTAGACCCATTCAATATTTCCAACTTGGTTACTCTAATCTCCACATCTCCAGTGAGCATTTTGTCATTCTTGGAATAGCGCTCCACTACTTCTCCTGTAGCTTTAATTACAAACTCTCTTCCTATCTTTTTGGACTGTTCTATAATGAGTGTATCAGTTACACCTTCTTCAAAAATCAACTGTGTAATTCCATATCTATCTCTCAAGTCGATCCATACAACTCCTCCTTTATCTCTTTGCTTTTGAGCCCAACCACAAAGGGTCACTTGCTGACCTACATTATCTGATCTCAATTCTCCACAGGTGTGCGTTCGTAGCATTATTTATTTACTAAAATGATGAATTTGAAAATTAAGGCGCAAAGGTATGTCGATAGCAGGAAAATACCTGTCTCCTTATTTAGCTTTGAGGCTATGAAGAAAATAATTGCACTGCTGTTTATTCTAATAGCTTTTCAAGGCGTGTCTCAAACATACTCTACAGTAAAGGTAGGGCCTGAAGAAAAAATATCTTTCAAAATACCAAGTAGCATGACTAGTATGACAGACCAAGATCGCATGAGTAAGATATACTCATCTAAAGTTCCTTTAGCAATGTATGCGGACGATAATCAAGAAGCGACATTTGGCGTGAACTACAATACCATGCAATGGACAGAGCGAGATACTGAGATGATTCATGGCTTTTACGAAGCAAGCATAAATAATCTATTTGATAAAGTGACTTTTACCAAAAACGAGATCAAGGAGATTAATGGAAAGGATTTCATTATTTTCGAATTCATCGGTGAAATTCAAGACGACAATGTGTTTTCTGCAAAATCATCACCAAAAAGCTATTCATATATTGTTTACACTTCATGGAAAGACCAGGTGCTATTATTCAACTTTAGTTGTAAGGCGAGGTTATCTAATCAGTGGAATGGTGTAGCCAAAGAAATTATAGAGAGCATTAAGATTAAATAATGGAATTAAACATTTATAGCGATGAGCATTTTATGAAGCAAGCTTTCTTTGAGGCTCAAGCAGCTTTTGAAGAAGGGGAAATTCCTGTAGGTGCTGTGGTAGTATGCGATAACAAAATCATAGCTAAAGATCATAATAGATCCGAACGATTGACGGATGCAACAGCTCATGCAGAAATGCTTGCGATCAGTGCGGCACAAAATCATTTGAGTTCCAAATACTTAAATGAGTGTACCCTTTTTGTTACGTTGGAACCATGCTGTATGTGTGCTGGAGGTCTTTTTTGGACACAAATTGGGAGAGTGGTAATTGGAGCTTTGGATAAGGAAAAGGGATTTTCACAATTCAATAAGGAGATTATTCATCCCAAAACGCAGTTGAAGCTTGGTGTGATGGCCAATGAATCAGAGGATCTTCTCAAGAATTTTTTCAAAAACTTAAGAAGTAAATAATCATCTAAACTTTTTTAGCGCTTTCGTAGTTGACTTGGTTGTATTGGTCGCAGATTTAATCACTATTCTGTTACCTTTACAAAACAATTTTTGAACTTATAAAATAACAATAATCATGGCTTTCGAATTACCAAACTTACCATACTCACACGACGCATTGGAGCCGCATGTAGATGCGAAAACAATGGAAATCCACCATGGAAAACATCATGCTGCTTACGTTTCTAAAGTAAACGCAGCAATAGAAGGGACAGAAATGGATGGTAAATCCATCGAAGAATTATGTAAGAATCATTCAGACAATGCAGCAGTAAGAAATAATGGAGGTGGCCATTTTAACCACACGTTGTTCTGGTCTGTAATGAGTCCAAATGGAGGTGGTGAGCCATCAGGCGCTTTGGCTGATGCTATTAATACTGCTTTTGGTTCTTTTGATAAATTCAAAGACGAATTCAGCAATGCTGCTGCTACAAGATTTGGTAGTGGATGGGCATGGCTTTGCAAAAACAGCGATGGATCTGTAGAAGTATGTTCTACACCAAATCAAGACAATCCATTGATGCCAGACGCAGGATGTTCTGGAAGTCCAATTCTTGGTCTAGATGTGTGGGAGCATGCATACTACCTCAACTATCAAAACAGAAGACCAGATTACATCAACGCATTTTTCAATGTGGTAAACTGGGATGAAGTAAGCAAAAGATTTAGCGCATAATCGCATTTAAAAAATCCGTATATATTTGCAGTCATAAATGAGAACTATACAACTACATCATCACACACATCATACCCACTTCACCGAAGAGGTAATAAGATGATGCTGTAGTTTATGTAAATAACACAAAGGCCTGTCGGATTACCCGTCAGGCCTTTTTTGTTGCTATGCAACTCGAAATAATTAGAGTGTAAAATTTAAAGAATAGACTTATTAAAAAATAATTCACCTTTTATATAACAATTCCCCCTCTTGAGGGGGTTTAGGGGAGGTAAAGAACTAAAGAAGATGAAAGAAGTATTAAAAATAGCAGTTCAAAAAAGTGGTAGACTCAATGAGAAAAGCATGGGTCTTCTCAAGGAGTGCGGAATCAAAATCAGTAATGGAGGAAAACTAATGTCTACTGCATCTAACTTTCCATTGGAAGTATTTTATCTCCGTGATGATGACATTCCTCAGTATGTTGCTGAAGGTGTTGCGGATATAGGAATACTTGGAGAAAATGAAGTCTGGGAAAAAGATCAAGAGGTGGAGACAATCAATAAGCTTGATTTTTCCAAATGCAGGTTATCATTGGCAGTAAAAAGAGAAGAAGAATACAATGGACTAGAATGGTTCGATGGAAAACGTATCGCGACTAGTTATCCAGTGATACTAAAGAAATTTCTGCAAGAGAAGGGGATCAATGCAGAAGTAGAAGAGATCAGCGGTAGCGTAGAAATAGCGCCAGGAATTGGTCTTGCAGAAGGAATTTTTGACATTGTGAGTACAGGTAGTACTCTTTTGGCAAATGGCCTCAAAGAAGTAGAGGTAGTCACCAAGAGTGAAGCCGTTTTGATTGCAAACCCTTCACTTAGTACAGAAAAGAAGGCGCTGCTAGATAAGTTACTTTTCAGAATACAGTCAGCAAAAGCAGCTAAGCAGAACAAATACATTTTACTTAATGCACCTAATGATAGATTGGAAGAGATAAAGAGTCTTCTTCCAGGCATGAGAAGCCCTACTGTACTTCCATTAGCAGAGGAAGGTTGGAGTAGCGTACACAGCGTAATAAAGGAGGATGATTTTTGGGATGTGATAGATCAGCTAAAGGATAAAGGAGCTGAAGGAATATTGGTGTGCCCAATAGAGAAAATGATTGTTTAATTAACTCGTCATTCCGCAGGTTCGCAATGACGCAACGAATATGAAAAATATTAAATATCCTAAATCACTAGATTGGTCTTCTCTCTGCCAACGACCTACTTTCGATTTTTCAGAAATGGAAGAACGAGTTGGGGCCATTATGAAAGAAGTTCAAACAAATGGAGATCAGGCACTTTATGAGTTCAATAAGAAATTTGATGGTGTTGAGCTAGACACTATTGCTGTTGATGTAACCAATGAAAATTTTGAAATTGATTCCGAATTAGCTGAAGCAATTCAGGTTGCTAAATCAAATATTGAGAAGTTTCATCATTCTCAGAAGGAGGAAATTCAGGTTATAGAGACTATGTCGGGCGTTAATTGCTGGAGAAAAAGTGTAGCCATTCAACGTGTAGGATTATATATACCCGGCGGGTCAGCACCTCTATTCTCCACATTATTGATGCTAGCAATACCAGCAAAAATTGCAGGCTGCAAAAACATTGTGGTGTGTACTCCACCAACTAAGTCTGGTAAGTTGAATGAAGTCATTGGTTGGACTTGCCAACTCCTAGGAATAGAAAAAATATACCTTACTGGTGGCGCTCAAGCAGTTGCCGCAATGACTTTCGGAACAGACTCTATTCTCAAGGTGGATAAGATTTTTGGCCCGGGAAATCAGTATGTAACTGCAGCTAAGCAAATGGCTCAAAAATTTGGAGTAGCTATTGATATGCCTGCTGGACCTAGCGAAGTATTAGTCATTGCTGATGATACTGCTTACCCTGAATTTGTAGCGGCCGATTTACTCTCTCAAGCAGAGCATGGTCCAGACAGTCAGGTAGTTTTGGTTAGTGATTCTGAAAAATTAATAAAAGCTGTAGAGGTTGAACTGACAAAACAAGTCGAAGAATTGCCTAGAAAAGACATTGCTTTAAAAGCGCTGGAAAACAGTCAATCAGTTCTGGTAAAAAA
>CAYGTD010000313.1:0-4262 GCA_964352725.1 uncultured Roseivirgaceae bacterium | reverse complement strand
ACATTTTTGACGCTTCTTTGATACTTTTTGACAAAATAGAAGTATTTTTTAATTATTTAATAAGTGATGGTTTAATGAAATATTAAAATAAAAAAGCCATCTTGAAGATGGCTCATATAACAAATGCTCTATGCGAAGAGGATGCTTAGTCCAGATTATTAAAAAAGAATTGTGCAATATCGTTTTTGTACTCCTCACTGGAAAGAACAGCTTCTAAAATGGATTCATTTGGATGTGTATTTCCACAGCAATCTTCAGGAACTACAATGAGTTCAAGGTCCTTGCCTTCTACATAACCAACCTCTTTGAGTCTGTTTTCCATTAGGTCTGGTCCATAAGAATAGATACCTGATTCAAATACAGTATCCCATAGGATTTGGCCACTGTTAAACTGTTGGCGAGGAGAGGCAATCATCATTACTGCTGGACCATTTTCATCGAAGATATTGATGTCATTTGTATAGGGAAGCATAAGTAATGTACCCTTTACGTCTGCGTTAAAGTTCATATGAACATTGCCTTCAAATCCCTGAGTCTCAACTTCTGGTAGTAATAAATTTTTGAGAAAATCTTGATTCATTTCTTCCAAATCCTGTTGACTCATATGTGCCGAATTCATTGCTGTTTGAGCTCCATTGGACCATCCTCCTGTGAAAATATTAGTAGGATCAATTTTATATAATTGCGCATTTTTCTTGAAGTACTTTACCACTATTTTAGAATCCACAACACTTCTTACCCACCCCTTTGGAGTCTGGCCTAGAGTGGAATAAGTATAGTATCCAGTGACATATCCGCGTTTAGCTAAGTTTTGTGCTAATTCTCTAATTTGGGATACTTGAGTACGATTAACTAATCCTCCACCATGAGTCAAAAGAATTAGTGGTCTCAAATCATCCGTATTGCTTACTGGGTCATAGATTTCTACAGTAAGTTCTGCCGATTCGTCTTCATAGTAGGATGCTTTGGTTATGTTCAGTTTTGCATTTTCATCATATTTTAGATAGTCTGGAGGATTGATATCTGGGGTATCTTCATCACTATCGCAACTTTGCATCCCTAAGAGTAGGGTAATTAAGACTAATACTGTAAATAGGTTAATTCCTTTTTTTTCTGTGCTATTTTTCAATGTGTACATCTTTGAAATGTTTAAATGTTAATAATTAAATACTTCACAAAGGTGATTTGAATTAGTAGGGGAGATGTAGCAGTGGTGTTGCAATACGCTTAATATATGTTGCGAGGAAAGATTAAAATGCTTTGTCTATCAAGGAATCAAATCGTCAGCATAAAAGGCTATTGGGTCAATCTGGAGTAGATTTATTTAAAATATTTATGATATTTTTTCTTATCTAGTAACGCTAAAATTTTCAACATTCGATCCTAATAGCACATATGTCGCAATGTCCTTAAGCTATGTTGCATGTAGCATCAAACCCCAACTTCATCCTTTAATATTGACATGTGAATAATAACTCACTTTGATTGAACTCGATAATATCCGATATTGAAGAAAAAACCACCAACCAAGAAATTGTTCGGAAGGATATGAATACGGGTTCAATGGATGAAGTATTTCTCAATCAACTAAATAAGGTGATTGACGAAAATATAGGGAATGAGCAATTTACCGTAGAAGAACTTGCGGATACAGTAGCATACAGTCGCTCACAGCTGCATAGAAAAATTCAAAAACTTACTAATCAATCTGTAAGTCAGTACATAAGGAATATTCGACTCCAATATGGTATGGGACATTTGGAGCAGAATATAGGCACTGTTTCAGAAATTGCATTTAAAGTAGGATTTAGTAGCAGTACCTATTTTATCAAATGTTTTAGTCAGCGATATGGTATTTCACCAGGTGAAATAAGAAAAAAAGTAGAATCTAATGAAAAATTTAGTGCTCCAAAGGATGAAAAGTCAACTTTCGAAGCACTTCACCCCGGTACTTCAGAAGGTCTTATTCGGGAGCTTTATGAACATCTAATCCTTTTTAAACCTGGATTGGAGACATTCATTGAAGAAGATACATCCAAGGAAGCCTCGGTAGATATTAGAGTTTTAGCTTTTGAAATTATCAAAAGCTATCCATGGCCAATAGCTGTTGAATTAAGAAGATTGTTTTCAGGAGCAATGAAAGATGCTAACTATAAAAGATTGGTTCAACTTAAAAGAGCTATCGGGAGGATACTGGACTTCTTTACTTATATTCTTCTCAGCGAATTAATAGAGGAGCTTAGCAGAAATGAGCTAAAAAATGAGCTAAAAAATGCTTGTAAAGCATGTCTTTTGGAAATAAACATTGAAAATCAATCAGAACTCTTTCGTAAAGCCCATCCTCTGATAGCAAATAATGTCATCATTCTTTTTATCAAAGAACTAGATGTGCTTTTTGATGATTCTTTTTTTAGAGAACTAGAGCATTGGGAAGAGATATTTACAACTATCCATGATATGGAGATTGGAGAGGCATGTTCCATACTTGAGCAGTCTCTCATTTTTTTTATTAAAAAAGCCGCTTTCCTTTCTCGCTATCAACTAATTAATGTGAGCTCGATAAGGGTAAACAAACTAAAATATCGTTCTCCTTTATTCAAGCATAAGTTACATCTGCTGAATAGTATAGATACAGATTTTTCAATTCAAGAAGAAACATTGGAGCAGTTTGCGGATAGCGATGCAGTGTTGTTGGTAAAGAAAATCAAAGAACCTAATCAATTTATTAATCTTTCTCCATTTGTTATTGACACTCACGCTGAGAACATCAAGGACGTGAAGAAAAGAGTAAAGAGGGATGTTTTTCTCTTTCAAAAGTTTGATGGAAATCAGCTTCACTATTCTGGATCAGATGTACTTACTCCAACTGATCTTTCCGAAATGGACAATTATCCTATGTTGCTAGATGAATACCAAGATGCACTTAAATTTTTGAACAGATGATAGCACGAGGAAAATCACCATTTAAGTTTCTTGACAGTTATAGAGCTGATGACAATGCTATCTTTTTTGGCAGAGATAGGGAAGTGGAAGAAGTCTATGATAAAGTATTCCAAAGCAAACTTTTGCTAGTATATGGAGCTTCAGGTACAGGTAAATCCAGTATCATTAATTGTGGTCTTGCAAACAAGTTTGATGAATCAGATTGGTTTCCTATTAGAATCAGAAGAGGAGGAAATATAAGACGAGCACTCTTCAATCAAATTGATAAAGAGGCTATTCAAAAAGTGAATTTGTCTAATGAAGAGCAGATGACTAATGAAGGTCTTCAAAAGGTGATCAATTCAGTTTATTTAGATCACTTCAAACCCATTTATTTGATTTTTGATCAGTTTGAGGAGCTGTTTATTTTTGGTTTTAAGGATGAGTGGAAGGACTTTATATCTGCTATCAGATTTCTTATGGACAGTGATTTAGACCTCCATTTCATTTTTGTCATCAGAGGAGAATATCTAGAGTTTTTATCAGAATTTGAGGAATTGATTCCTGAATTCTTTGACAACAGGATGCGCGTAGAAAAAATGACTCGCAAGAAGGCGGAAGAAACAATTCATGGCCCAGCTAACGACCATGATATTACCATTGAGGATGGTTTTGAGGACCGATTACTTAAAAAGTTAAGCCCAGATAAGTCACATATTGAACTAACATTTCTTCAGGTTTTTCTTGATAAGATCTATAAAACTGCTGCATCGGACGCTAAACAAGGGGAACAAATCCAATTCACAAATGACCAAATAGAGGAGATTGGGCAATTAGGTGATGTGCTTGCTGAGTTTGTTGATGAGCAGTTGTTCCAAATGGAAGATCCAAAAGCAGCATTAACTGTGCTAAAATCTTTTGTCTCCTTACAAGGAACTAAAGTTCAAAATTCCATTCATCAGGTGGTTGATTATTGTACGGATTTGGGGCAATCATTAAATCATGATGAAGTTGATATCATTATCAGGTCATTTATTAATAAAAGAATTCTTAAGGACCATGATGATAATGAAAAGTATGAATTGAGACATGATAGCTTAGCTCAAAAGATTTTCGAAAAGATCACGAATCAAGAAAAGGAATTATTAGACATAAAACAATTTCTTAACTATAGCCTCAACGAATATCAAAAAAGGGGAACGCTTTTGAATGATGAGGATATAAGCTATGTAGCTTTTTATGAAAGAAATCTTGATTTAAACCATGAATTAAGAGCGTTTATTGATCTAAGTAAGAAACACTCTTCAAAACGTTTAAGGATCCGAAAGACACGTGCAATC
>CAYGTD010000312.1:0-4302 GCA_964352725.1 uncultured Roseivirgaceae bacterium | reverse complement strand
TGACTCTTGTTTCGGTGACTCTTGTTTCGGTGACTCTTGTTTCGGTGACTCTTGTATTACTTTATCATCTGCTACGTCCTTTGCTTTTGGCGTATCAATGATTTCTATTTTTTTAGAAACATTTTCAGAAGGCGATTTTTTTTCCTGTACGACTTCAATTTCTATTATTTCTTCTTCTGGTGGGTGACTTAGGAAAAAAAGTTTATCGCTTAAATACCTTTTAAATAGGGGACGATCTGTAGAATAAACTGCAGCAGAGGTAATTCGTTTTCGTGTATCTGGATGTTTCAACTCCTTGCTACCCTTGGCTAAAAGGAGTCGACCGTTCAAGAAGTAGGGATTACTCTTGATAATTTCTTCTAATTCACCTAAATCCGATTCGGTTAAATCGTTGGGATTTCTTAGAAATGTGATTAATTCATTCTTATTCACGGGTGATTAGCTCTAGGTGTAATGTTAAAATTAAGCAAAATCACCAATTTGCCACGGATGCATTGAAAATATCCAATATTATTTGGTCGAATATTTCTTCTACAAAGGCTTCTTCCTCGGATGGTAGATCAGTTTGTGTGTTATCATAATCTCGAAAAAATGAGAAAGATTTATCAAAGTCAAAAGTGGGATCTTTAATGTTTACATAGGAGGCTGTTACCGTAATAGTTATTCTTGATAAAGTCGAAAAATCTTGCACTTGATTATTTCCTGAGGAATTAGCAGCGACTGGAGTAATTGTATAATTAGAAATAAATCCATCCAACTGGAGGTCACCATTGTTATCTACCAATTCTAAACTTGTATTTTGCTGAAAATAATCTTTAACGTTTTCTGTAAAGAGCACCGACATATTGGATGGTCCGAGTGATGCATTGTTGTAAAACGTTTGAATTGAAATTGTCTTGACATCTGCAGCTATAGATGCTCCTGTAAATGAATAGACTCCACAACCAGACAACAAAAAAATGGTTGTTAGTGATAGAAAGATTCTAATTTTTTTCAATTTCATATTGTTTAATCTTCCTATACAAAGTTCGTTCCGAAATGCCTAGGTCTTCGGCTGCATACTTTCGCTTGTTGTTGTTTTTGCGTAAAGCTCTGATAATCATTTCTTTCTCCTTTTTCTCTAGCGATAGTGAATCTTCAAATTCAGCTTCATGAGTAATGTCTTCTATCTCTTCATCATAATCCTCTTCATTAGTGGATATGACTAGGGTAGGACTATCGTCTTTTTCTTCATCTGTAAATTTTTCTAGTTGCTTATGAGATGAATCTATGTTTTTAAATAGGGTTTTATGATCGTCTAGAATTTCTTTATCGTTATCGTTTCCGTCCAGCATTTTGAATACTAGCTTTTTCAACTCTGCCATATCCGCTTTCATGTCAAAAAGCACTTTATACAGAATGTCTCTTTCACTGAAATTATCTTTTGAATCGTGCTTATCGAGTAGAGCAGGAAGGTTATTTCCTGATCTTGGCAGATATGATTCTAATCTTGCGGCAGACACTTCTCGCTCCACGCTGAGAATGCTCATTTGCTCGGCTAGATTTTTTAGCTGTCTGATATTACCCGGAAATCGATGAGACTTGAGATACTCTTCTGCATCAGGAGTGAGTTTGATTGGATCTGTTCGGTAGTTTTCAGCAAAGTCATATGCAAATTTTCTGAAAAGTAATACTACGTCATTCTCTCGGTATCTAAGAGCAGGTACAGAAATGGGAACTGTACTTAATCGATAGAATAAGTCTTCTCTGAATTTCCCTTTTCCAACAGCCTCTTGAAGGTTTACGTTAGTTGCCGCGATTACTCTCACATCGGTTTTTTGAACCTTTGAAGAACCTACTTTAATAAACTCTCCATTTTCTAGAACTCTTAGTAATCGAGCTTGAGTTCCTTGAGGCATTTCGCCTATTTCATCAAGAAAAATAGTTCCTCCATTGGTCACTTCGAAATAACCCTTTCTAGCCTCATGTGCACCTGTAAAAGATCCTTTCTCATGTCCAAACAGCTCAGAGTCAATAGTGCCTTCTGGGATGGCGCCACAGTTAATAGCGATAAACTGCCCATGTTTTCTATGTGAAAGACTATGAATGATTTTTGAAAAGGATTCTTTTCCAACTCCGCTTTCTCCATTGATTAAAACACTCATGTCTGTAGGCGCTACTTGCATAGCCACACGAATAGCATTATTCAGTTTTGACGAGTTGCCAACGATTTCAAAACGCTGCTTAATTGCTTGTACCTCAGAATCTATTTTTAAACTCATACTATTTCTCCGAATAAGGTGGCAGGCGAGCAATCTGTGATTTTTACATCTACATATGTGCCTTTTGGTGAATCAGATTTAAAAACAACAGTCTTATTGTGAGAAGTCCGACCAAATTTCTTTTCAGGGGTTTTGTTACTTGGTCCTTCTATGAGCACTTTGAATGTTTTATGTACATCTAGCTTATTTTGTGAGAAGGAAATCTCTTTTTGCAGGTCAATAATTTCTGCTAGTCTTCTTTTCTTAACTTCTAGTGGAATATCATCTTCATATTTCTTAGCAGCAAGAGTGCCGGGGCGTTCCGAATAGAAATACATATAGGAAGAATCATATTTGACATATTCCATTATGGTTAAGGTTTCATTGTGTTCTTCCTCCGTTTCAGAACAGAAACCGGAAATCATATCAGAAGTAATCGAACATTCATCTCCAAGTATCTTCCAGATCGCATGCACTCTATTGATGTACCAATCTCTATCATATGTGCGATTCATAAGCTTCAAAACGCGTGAGTTTCCGCTTTGAACAGGGAGGTGTATGCATTTGCAAATGTTGTCGTACTTTTTCATGGTATAAAGTACTTCATCAGTAATATCTTTCGGATGTGAAGTAGAAAAGCGTACTCTTAAATCAGGACTTATTTGAGCTACCATTTCTAAAAGATGTGCGAAATTCACTACTTCAGCGTCTTCCTTCTTTTCTAGTCTCGCTTTATTATTCTCGTCTTCAGACCATTTGTAAGAGTCTACATTTTGACCAAGAAGAGTCACTTCTTTAAAGCCTCTATCGAATAGCTCTTGTGCTTCATTAACAATGGAGTGTGGATTTCTACTTCTTTCTCTGCCTCTTGTGAATGGTACCACGCAGAATGAGCACATATTGTCACAGCCTCTCATAATGGATATGAATGCCTTCACTCCGTCAGAATTAAGTCTAACAGGAGCTATGTCTGCATATGTTTCTTCCCTTGAAAGAAAAGTATTGATACCTTTTTGACCGTCTTCTGCTTCCTTCACCAATTTTGGAAGGTCTCTGTACGCATCAGGTCCTAAAACTAGATCAACAATTTTCTCTTCTTCTAGTAATTTATCTTTCAATCGCTCGGCCATGCAGCCAAGTACACCAACAGTTACATTCTTGTTTTTCTTTTTTATACCTCTAAAGTATCCGAGCCTATTTCTTACCGTTTGCTCTGCTTTTTCGCGAATAGAGCATGTATTAATAAGAATCAAATCAGCATCAGCTGCTGATGAGGTAGTGCCAAAGCCCTCTTTTTTTAAAATAGAAGTGACTATTTCACTGTCTGAGAAATTCATAGCGCACCCGTAGCTTTCTAAATAAAGCTTCTTTTGCGATTGAATGGCATCTTCTTCAGATACTTTAAAGTCACATGATTCATTCTGATTCTTCTCTTCCTCCAGTAAATCAATATCCGCTATCAGTCCTTGCATTTGGCAAAGATAAAAGTACTGTGACATTTTGTCAGCACTTTTGATCTGATTTTGTAATAGTTTTATGATTTTGAATAAATCTATGGCATTAATAGAATCAGTAAGAGGGTTTACTCCTCAATTAGGTAAGGAATGTTGGCTTGCTCCAAACGCTACTCTAGTAGGAGAGGTGGAATTGGGAGACCATTGTACAGTTTGGTTTGGAGCTGTAGTTCGTGGTGACGTTAATTTCATCAAGGTCGGTAATAATTCCAATATTCAGGATAATGTAACTATCCATGGTACTTATAAAACTTCTGGAACAACTATAGGCAATAATGTATCAATTGGGCATAATGCAGTTGTACATGGATGCACCATAGAAGATAATGTCCTGATTGGTATAGGAGCCATTATATTGGATAATGCCGTAATTAAATCAGGCTCTATTATAGGGGCTGGATCTGTTGTTCTTGCGAATACAGTCGTCGAGGAAAATTCTGTTTTCGGAGGTATACCTGGAACAAAACTGAAAAGTATGGATGTAAAAAATAAGGAAATGCTTGCTAGAATTGCAGGTAATTATACCATGTATGCAGGTTGGTTTAAAG
>CAYGTD010000311.1:0-4311 GCA_964352725.1 uncultured Roseivirgaceae bacterium | reverse complement strand
GACTTAAAGTGTATGAAATTATCAATGATTTCGTACTGTTTAAATGAATGATTAAGCGGATTGAATATTTCATCGTTTATTCCTACTTTGGCATATGACCTATTCTCATAGCTATCCTCAGTTAGGATAGCTATTTTTTTCTGACCATTAAAAATTATTCCCTTGTTTACTATCCTGTAAATGGTTTGCTCATTCCCATCATCCAAATACAACTTATTAAACCTTCTGCTTCCTTTCTTATTTGCAGCATAATTGTAATGAACTAACACATTACGTTGCTTCGAAAATGAAAGGGATTCTTTTAATTCGCTGAAAACTGTGTCTTCATCTACCATCAGCATTGTTTTCACAATTCCGTTTTTGTTAGGGATGCCATCCATTGGGTCATAAGAGTAAATTTCTACTCCAATTCTGCCCTCTAATTTGATAGGAACAATTGTCTGATACCCATCTTTCCCATTCACTATTTCAAATTCATACCTACCAAAAAAGCCGTTGACTCTGGCATTCTCGTCCATTGTTTGAAAGGCAATTTTGCTAATCACAGGAGGTTGCCGATCTCTTATTTCTCTAAGATCTAACTTAAGAACATCTACCGGTTGCTGGTCCTTGTCTCGAATCTCGAAGTGGAGGTGTGGACCACTAGAAGAACCAGTATTTCCTGAAAGGCCAATGATTTCTCCTTTTTTATATTCAAAGTCAGTTTTCTTTGGGAAAAGGTCAACTTCAAATGACTCTTTTTGATATTGTTGTTTTAATACGTATTGCTTTACTTCTTCTGAAAATTCCTCTAAATGAGCGAATACTGAGAAAGTCCCATTAGGATGCTGCATGTATATTGCATTTCCATATCCACCAGGAGATACTTTTATTCGAGAGATAAATCCATCGGCAACTGCATAGAGTGGGAGCCCTGTTCGACCACCAGTTTTAACGTCAATACCTGTATGAAAATGAGAAGAACGAATTTCGCCTACAGTTCCTGCAAGGAAGTTTTGTTCACCAGGACGCACTGGAAATTGGTAGTAGCTCTTCTCTATTTCTTGGGCAGAAAGTTGAAGAACAAGTAATATCGGGAGTGTTCTAATTAAAAAGTATATCAAGCCTATTTTACCTCAAAATCAAACATCATCTTATCTTCTAAATAGCCCACTAAGCGGTCACCAACCTTTACTTGTCCCACACCTTTTGGCGTGCCAGTGAAAATGATGTCACCTGTCTTCATTAAAATGAAACGGGACACGTAGGATATAATTTCATCAATGGGCCAAAGCATTAGTGAAGTATTTCCATTCTGTCTCTCTTCTCCATTGATTTCCAGTCGAAAATTGACATTGGTCATGTCACGATCCCCTTTAGGGAAGAATTTAGAAATAGGAGCAGAGTTGTTGAAAGCTTTCGCAATCTCCCACGGGTAGCCTTTTTCCTTTACTATTGTTTGCCAATCTCGTGCCGTAAAGTCAATTCCTAAGCCAATTTCATCGTAATAGTCAGAGGCGAATTCTTGAGCTATCGACTTTCCTTCTTTTTTTATTTTCACTAAAACTTCCACCTCATGATGAATGTCATTAGAGAAATCAGGATGGTAAAAAGGATCGTTATTTTTGAGAAGCGCTGTGTCAGGCTTCATAAAAATAATAGGATGTTCTGGTCGCTCATTGCCCAATTCCTCAATGTGCGCTGCGTAGTTTCTGCCGATGCAAATAATTTTCATAGTAAATCGTGTTGACTCAAAAGTAATCACCAACAACTGTCATTCTGAACTTGTTTCAGAATCTTTTGATAGATATTACTTGAGTTGAATTTATTTCAGATCAGTGGTGAGCTAGCAGCTCCGATTCCACTTCCTCTACTTCCACATGACCATTGCTATTGATTGAAGTCAGTTTCAGTGTTTTCACTTCATTGACTAGCAGAGGATCGTACTTAGCAGCTACGCGAATGTAGTTTTCTGTAAAACCATGCATCACATTATCTTCTACATCATCCTCGAAAAGCACCTGATACGTTTCTTCTAAATGCTGCTCGTAAAAGAATCTTCTTTTCTTCTCAGAAAGAGTTCTTAGCATTTTTGACCGATCGGTTCTTACTTTCATTGGAACTACATCCTGCATATCTACTGCCAGTGTATTCGGTCTTTCGGAATAGGTAAACACATGTAAATAAGAGATGTCAAGTTCATTCAGGAAGTTGTAAGTAGTGAGAAATTCTTCCTCTGTCTCACCCGGGAATCCTGTAATCACATCTACACCGATGCAGCAATGCGGCATCAGGCTTTTTATTTTTTCTACTCTACTTCTGTATAAATCACTCAAGTAGCGGCGATTCATCTTTTTCAAGATAGTATCACTTCCTGATTGCAATGGAATATGAAAATGAGGAACAAATCGTTTGGATTGAGCCACAAATTCAATCACCTCGTTGGAAAGTAGATTTGGTTCAATGGATGAGATTCGAAATCGGTCTATTCCCTCTACTTCATCCAATGCTTTGATCAAGTCAATGAATTTTTCTTTTCTTTTCCCTTCCTGAATGCCAAAATCTCCAATATTGACGCCTGTTAAAACAACCTCTTTTACTTCGGTTAACGCTATCTCTTGAGCCTGCTTTACAATGTTCTCTATCGTATCACTTCTGCTTTTTCCTCTTGCTAATGGGATGGTGCAAAAGGCACATCCATAGTTGCATCCATCTTGCACTTTCAAGAAAGTACGCGTGCGATCAGCAATCGAATAGGAAGAGTTATAAGCCGTGGCTGCTTTTATTTCAGAAGCAAACACCCCACCTTTAGTAAAGCCGTCGAGGTAATCAAAGAGTCTGAATTTTTCTGCGGCTCCAAGTACCGCATCAACACCGTCAATTTCTGAAATTTCTTTTGGCTTAAGTTGAGCATAGCATCCAATGATAGTCACGAAGCTATCAGGAGAAATTTTCTTCGCTTCTTTTACAATTTTTTTACACTTCTTATCTGCATTTTCTGTCACAGAACAAGTATTAACAATGAAGATATCAGGGGTATCTGTAAAGTCTACTTTTTGATAGCCTTTGTCCTCAAACATCCTAGAGATAGAAGATGTCTCGGAGTAGTTCAGCTTACAGCCTAGTGTATAGAATGCGACCTTTTTCATTTGAAGATGCAAAGGTAAGAGGAAAGAACATTATGAATGTGATCCATATCAAATATTCATTTATATGCGTAAATTGATTGACCATCTATCTAAATAGTCTACATGAAGCGACTTTTTCAAGCCACTTTCTTTTTGATATGTACTTTCTCCTATTCTCAAACCAAAGAGCTTGATAGTCTTAAGATTGAACTTAGTAAGTTTCCTCAGGATACCAATCGTGTTATTCTTTTGCTTAAGATTGGATTTCGTTATTATCAATATTCTCCAGATTCATTATTAAAGTTCACCACAGAGGCGATGGAGCTTGCTGAGAAATTGAAGTTCACTAGAGGTATTGCCAATGGATATAATAACCTAGGCACATTCGCTCATTCACAATCTGATTATCAAAAAGCGCGTGAAAATTGGCTTAAATTTTTATCCATTTCTGAAGAGTCGGGTGATGATTTGGGCGTAAATAAGGCATTGAATAATTTAGGAATTGTCAATAAAGTAATGGGCAATTACGCTGAATCGCTAACATATTACGAGCGATCTCTGGAAACAAAAAAAGCATCTGATTTACAAGGGAAAGCTGGAACGCTGAATAATATTGGACTGGTTTATCATCAGCTAGGAAACTATGGCAAGGCGCTTGAATATTTTAAACGATCATTGGATATAAAAAAAGAGATTGGAAATGAATCCAGTTTTTCTACTACACTTTCTAACATAGGTGTCATTCATAAAGAGCTAGGCGAATATGAAATGGCAATGGATTATTATCAGAGAGCGTTGGCTATCGATTCTACCTTGAATCGTTTGTTAAGAGTGGCTTCTTTGTACCAAAAAATGGGTGAAGTGCATGTAGAAAATGAGGAGTATGAAAAGGCTCTTGGTTTTTTTGACAAAAGTCTAAATATTACTTTAAAGCAAGGCAATCAATTTATTGCAGGTAATCTGAAGTTGTCTATTGGTGATATCCACTTTAGAAATTTAAAATATTCACTTGCGCTCAATCATTTGGAGGAGGCGCTTAGTATATATCAAAAAATCGAAAGCAGGTTTGGGATAACTAGATGCCTGAATTTATTGGGAGAAGTATATCTCAATCTGGAGAATTACAAGGAGTCAATTAAGTTAGGTAGTAAAAGCCTTAAAATAGCTCGAGATTTGGGTGCTAAAAAAGAGATCGCTGAAGCTT
>CAYGTD010000310.1:0-4318 GCA_964352725.1 uncultured Roseivirgaceae bacterium | reverse complement strand
CAGAAGAAACTCGGAAGCTAAATAGAAGGGTAGAATTTGAGGTGATTAAGGATTAAATATGTTTTGATATTGGCTTGTTTTATTTTAATTAAGAATAAAAGACAGTTAAACTTTGAGATGTGGAACTAAAACAGGCCTTTCACTTTTTTCCAAAATCTACTACTCACACTTAATGTTTTATTATTCTTTAGGATGATTATCCCGCCGTATGTTTCATTTCTTATCTGAGTAACCTGGTCCAGTCTCACAATGAATGAACGATGTATCCTAGCAAATGCGGAAGGAAGTTCTTTTTCAATTTCTTTCAGAGGTTTTCGAATTAGAAATATACCTTTTTTTGTGTGTAATTTGGAATAGTAGTCAAATGCTTCTACCCAGATTAAGTCACTGAAATATACAATATTGATTTTTCCAAGCTCTTTGATTATAAATCTGCCAGAGCTCATTTCAGTAATATGGCTGCTTTCTTTATCAGATATTTTTTGCTCTGCATAAAACCTAATCAACCTTTTAATTTCATGGATAGATTTAGGAAGAGATTGAGTAATAAAAGATTTCTTTGCTTTTTCAAGAGCAATTTCTAGTCGATCATTGGAATAAGGCTTTAGAAGGTAGTCAATCGCATTCACCTCAAAAGCCTTGAATGCAAACTCATCATAAGCTGTAATAAACATTACATTAGGAATGATAGCTTCGTCCAGACTGTAAAGCACTTCAAAACCATTAGCGCCAGGCATTTGAATATCAAGTAATAGCAAGTCAGGTTTATGTTCATTTACCTGTTCTATCGCCTCGACACCATTCTTTGCCTGTGCTACTATGTCAAAGTCTGACATTTTATCAAGCAGTAGTTTAAGCCCATTTCGTGCATCCGCTTGATCTTCCGCGATAATGGTTCTGATCCTCATTTCAATATTGGAATACAAATTGTCACAACAATGCCGTTGGAGTCATCATTTTTGATAGTAAAATATGAATCGCTAGTGTATAAATTTTCAAGTCGTGATATAACGTTGCTTAAACCTATTCCCTTATTTTTTTCCAATTCCCAATCTGAGACGAGTTGGGGACCAGAGTTTTGAACTTGTAAATAAAAGGCTTTATTGTTCTTAAAAGAGGAGCTGATTTTCAAGGTGCCTTTGGAAGTGATTTTAGAAAGTCCATGTTTGAATGCGTTTTCAATTATCGGTTGAAGAATTAAATGTGGAACCATAAATTTTTCAGTTTCCTTATCAATGGAAATTGACACTTCTAAGCTATCGCTATACAGCTTTTCTTCGAGAGCTAAGTACTTTCTTGTATGCATGATTTCTTCTCTTAATGGAATTAGACTCCTCTTTTCCTCTTTCAAGGAGTTTCGGAGAAGTTCGGAAAGATCAGAAATAACTTCTACTGCTTTTTCGTTTTTATTTGCTCTTATTAACATGCTAATTGCATTCATCGCATTGAAAAGAAAATGAGGTCTAAGTTGATATACTAGGGATTCAAGCTTTGATTGATTCAGGCTATTCGATAGTTCGAGGTTTACAACACGTTCTTCTTGATATCTCTGGAAATAATCAAACGCAAGTAATGCTACCACAAAGAGCCAGTAGGTGACATTTGTATTTAGTAATGCTGTGAAGAGAACAAACGGAGCAACGCCTATTTGAAACAATGATATCAAGTCAAGGCCATTACTTATCCCAAGCCATTGATTTAAAATGGATTGAAGAATAGCATGAATTACACTACCCAATATCATCAATAGAGCGAATTTTGTTCTGCTAAACCCTTTCAAATATTGAAAAAGAAGTGCAACGCCGTATCCAAGCACCCAAAGTATAAGGTACTTTGGAGCTGTATTTTTCATTAAGTAACCCCAGTACTGACTTATTACCTCCGGATCCCACTCTGGCAACCCTCGTGCTCTGGCAACTTTTAATGTAATTCCAGGAAAGAATCCAATTCCCTCAAAGATGCCAAATACAGTCCAGTAGAGAGTATTTAAATAGAATGAGGTCTTAATATTTTTATTCACTCTTTAACACGTTTGCTGGGTTTCCCAGTGAAGTCTTACGTACTTGGAAAAATATCAAGATAGCGGCAATTGTAGTGACTACCATACCTATTCCTAAATAAATAAATGGATTTTGTGTTGCTCTTACATTAAAATTACCAAGCCAGCTTTCTAGATAAATAAATGAAAGTGGCCAAAAAATAATAGCTGAAAGGCCAATCAGTTTACTCGTTTCTTTCACAAAGAGAAACATTACGTTATGTAATTCAGCACCTAAAACTCTTCTTAAACTAATTTCCTTCAACCGCTTGATAATGTTAAGACTTGTGAGTCCGATAAGGCCTATTAACGCTGTGATTACAGCAAAAAAAGAAGCATATCCCACCACCGCTCTGAAGCTGGACTCAGCCTTGTATTGTCTTTCTAAGTCATCTTCAAAGAAGTGATAACTGAACGGGACATCTGGTCTTGCAGTTTCTTTCCATATCTGTTTCAAGTATTCAATAGTAGAGGAAATTTGGTTGCCGTCTATTCTAATTAGCATTGCTGTATTAGGTGAACCCGGTCTAAGGTTCAGAATTAGTGGACGTACAGGGTCGCGGAGGGAGTTAAATCGAAAATTGGTTACTACTCCTACAATGATTGGCTTTTGATTTCCAAGGTCTACTGCATGCCCTACAGGGTTTTCTATTTCAAACACATCTATAAACTCTTGGTTTACAATGATACCATCTAAATCACTTGGGCTTGAAGCGGAAAAATTTCTTCCTTCAACCAATTGAATTTCCATCGTAGGAATGAAATCATACCCGATTTTAATAGAGGGGATAGTTAGCGTTTCTCCATTGCGTTCTACCGACCAAAGCGTCTCTGGTTCATTGTCTATTAATCCACCTCTAGTACCACTTACACCCAAAACGCCAAGGTGCTTAATAGCTTCATTGGAAAACCTTTGAACTTCCATATCAGAAGGTGATTTGCTAAAATCAAAAGTTTGATAGATCAAATATTCTTTATTGAATCCTAAATCATGATTAGTAATATGTGCTAGTTGTGACTGCATTCCCAGAGCTATAATCACCAGCATCATGGAAATTCCAAACTGGAAAGTAGTTATGCTATTGGGTAACCACTTATGCTTGAGTGAGATCTTTCCCTGAAGTGAAGTAATTGTTTGTTGCGAAGAGATCACAAAAGCAGGGTATATGCCTGCTAAAATGGCTGTAAGTACCCCTATAAAAATGAGTAGTAAAATGGAAATGGGTTCTTCAATAAAGTTAAATGATAGGTTTTTGTCTAGCATGCTATTGAAATAAGGAAGACACATGTAAGCAAGTACTATTCCGATAACTAAACTGATGAATACTGTAGTTGTACTCTCTAACATAAACTGTTTTATGAGGCTCGATTTTGTAGAACCTAGCACCTTTCGTACTCCTACTTCTTTACTCCTAATGATGGAAAGACCTAATGATAGGTTGGTGAAATTCATGGCCGCAATGAGTAAAATCAAACCTGACACTGAAACCAACACATAGAGGTAATTCAAATTTCCTTTTTCCTTAAGGAAGGTGATGTCTGCATCGTTATGAAAATGTACTTCGTTCAATTTCATGATGGGAAACTTCTCCTTTTGCGTAACACTATTTAGTCTCTCAGGAATGCCATGGCTCTCTGCGATTTGGTTCAAACCAGTGATTATTTGAGATTCTTTTGCATTAGCCTTCGCTTTGAAGAAGGTTAGTACATTACTTTTATAAGGTATCCAATTCTTTACAGTGGCATCACCCATAAAAAGGTAGGCGTTTTCATCTGAAATTAGTAGATCGAAAGAAATGCTAGAATTTTCGGGGACATTTTTGGCTATTGCAGCCACATTAAACAACTTCTTATCTTGTTCAGATAAATGAATATTGAGTGTTTTATTGAGAGGGTCAGACTCACCGAACAGTTGGATAGCTAGTCGCTCACTTATGATCACTGATTTTGGATCATTAAGTGCAGTTTTTGGGTCTCCTCTTAGAATTGAAAAGTCGAAGACTTTCAAGAAGCTTGTGTCAACAAGATGCACATCCGTAGAATGGGTCTGAGCATCTACATTCATTTCCATTTTACCCAAATTGACCATGTGAGTTGATAGCTCAACTTCAGGTATATTCTCAAGGAGACTTGAAGCTAGAAGAAATGGAGTACCTTCTGAGATCATACCTCCCCTAAAACCAAGATAGGTAGAGGTCTTATAAATCTGATTTGAATCCTTGTGGAATTGATCATATTCTAATTCACTTTTAACAAAGAATAAAACCAACACTCCTAGAG
>CAYGTD010000309.1:0-4326 GCA_964352725.1 uncultured Roseivirgaceae bacterium | reverse complement strand
AAGAAGGACTCATCTTTTTCACAAACATCTCCACTAATTGCACAGTTGATGCGATCACGACGATGTAGCTGATTAATTGAAGAAACGGCGCATTGATTGCCACTAAGAATGCATGAATCCCATAGGCACACATAGAGCTAATCAACATGACGAATGTGACAGCTCCTCCCATTTTACTAGCGGTATCAATTTTTCCTGATACACCCAGAAAGGGACAAATACCTAGAAAATACGCCAAGACAAAATTATTGACCAAGCAAGCATTGATGAATATCTGTGTGAAGGATTCTTGATTCATGATGCTGGATCTTTTTGTTTAATGATATTGAAAACGAGTAACCAAGCTGCCAGTGTGAAAAACCCTCCAGCCGGTAAGATCATGATGACCCATTCCTGAAATTCAACAGGAAACAATGCTATGCCAAAGAATGAGCCATTACCAAGTACTTCTCTGACAGCTCCTAGACTGAATAATCCCAAGGTGAAACCCAAGCCCATGCCTAATGCATCCATCATGGATTTACCTACCGTGTTTTTAGAAGCGAACGCTTCTGCCCTACTTAGTATCAGGCAATTAACCACAATAAGTGAAATGAAAGCTCCAAGACTTTTATGTAAATCAACACTGATGGCCTGAATGGCATAATCAATCATGGTCACGAAAGTGGCAATGATCAGAATATAGGAAGCAATACGAACCTCCTTTGGAATAAAGTTTCGCAACAACGAAACCAATGTATTGGACATCAGTAAAACAAATGCAGTAGCCAATCCCATGGCAAGTGCATTTTCAGCGGTATTGGAAACGGCAAGTACGGGACACATACCTAACACTTGAACAAATACCGGATTTTCCTTCCATAGGCCTTTGATGAATTCATCAGTAGAAGAGGGAGCATTTTTAGTTGGAGTGGTATTATTGGGTGCACTACTCATCTTCTTTGCTTTTAAAGATTTCCTGATGGCTATATAGAATGGGGACCCATTGCTCAGTGCTCTCGCTTATAATGGCTCCAATGGCTCTAGAGGAAATGGTAGCCCCAGTGATCCCATCCACTTCCCATTCATTGGTTTTGGTGCCTCTTTTTACTGTCAGCACTTTATGTTGGATGGACGATAAATCCGAAGTTAGGGACACATCCAACGCACGAAAATTAGCTAAGAAATTAGGGTCCTTCTCAATCTTATCACCCAACCCCGGCGTTTCTTTACTTTCCAGTACATAGAAGCCAATAACTTGCTGATTTACAGGATCATAACCATATAGTATTCGGATAATATCTGCATAGCCTTGCCCGCTTGCCTCAATCGCTACTCCAATGAATTCTCCCAGCTCGTTGTAGCCAGCATAAATGGCATTTTCATTTTGATCTCCAGCAGGCACGAATGCCTTGCCGTCAAACACATATGCTTTTGTTTTGGTGATTCCTGGTACCACCTTAAAAATCGCTTCCTGTAATGCTTCTTCTTGAAGTCTTTCAATCCGTGGCAGGGTTCCTTCATAGGTAAGCACAATGAGTAAACCACAGAGTACTCCTATGCCTACCATGGCACGAAGCATATGAAAGCTGCTTGTTGACGATATGGTCGTTTGCTCTGTCATGAGGTTTTTAATGAGGTTCCATAAATGCGATATCTTATCAGTCTATCAATATGAGGAGAGATCGCATTTGCCAATAAAATCGCATACATCACTCCTTCTGGAAGACCACCCCAGATTCGAATAATCACGACAAGCGATCCTATAATAATTCCATAAAGGATAACTCCAGCTGACGTAATGGGCGATGCGACCATGTCTGTGGCCATAAACACTGCTCCCAACATCAAACCCCCAGAAAAAAGCATAAACAATGGAGAGGGATATTGCATTGGATCTACCCAGTAAAGGATGCCACTAAAAACAAATACAGTGGTAAGGATAGCCACAGGTATCCTCCAGTTCATGAAGTTTCGACTTATCAGGTAAATACCTCCCAAGAGAAGTAATATAGAGCAGGTTTCCCCTGCTGATCCACTTACCAATCCTAGTGCCATATCCGTCACATCTGTCGTGATTCCATCAAACTTGAAGGCAGACAAAGGCGTGGCTCCCGAAATACCATCTACTACTGGTTCCATGAATGGAAGGGTCAACACCGATGAATTGATAGTGGAAAAACGATTATCCAAAAAGCCAGTATACCAGGTAGTGATGGCTACTGGGAAAGCAGCTTGAAGCACAGCCCGGCCCACAAGTGCTGGGTTGAATACATTGTATCCCAATCCTCCAAAGAGAAATTTACCCATTCCAATGGCGATCATTCCACCTAAAAATGTCATCCACATAGGAAAAATTGGAGGAAGGGTCATTCCCAATAACAATCCGGTTATGATCGCAGACCAGTCTGAAACAGTAGAAGGTTTTTTAGCTATTCGACACAATAAATGCTCGGTCAATAAACAAGAACTTACTGCCGTGATAAGTACCAGAGCCGCATTCCATCCAAAAGAATAAATGGAAAACAATGCAGCTGGAAGTAATGCCCATACCACATTGCGCATGATCACTTCTACACTTACATTTTTCGTCAAGTGCGGTGATGTGCTAATATGTAATGTTTGCTTTCGCATTAGGCTATCTTTCGTTTTCTGATGATGGATTTTGACAACCGGAAATATTGTACCAATGGAATGTGAGAAGGACACACATAAGAGCATGAGCCACACTCGAAACAATCCATGAGGTGAAACTCGTCAGCCATTTCATCATAGGATTCAAACTTGGCTAGAATACCCAATTTGGAGGGATTCAAAGACAGTGGACAAGCATCTACACACGCACCACACTTGATACATGGATAAATTTGTTTGGCGTGTTTCACATTCTCTTCTGAAAAAACAACAATGCCAGAGGTGCCTTTGACAATCGATATATCGAGGTTAGAAACGGCTACCCCCATCATTGGTCCACCCATGTAGACCTCACTAATGGTTTCACTCACTCCTACTTGATCCAACACGTAGCGAAGAGGTGTTCCTATTGGAATCAAGTAGTTCCCTTTTTTGGATACTCCAGGGCCAGTAATCGTGATCACTCGTTCTTGAATACCTCGTCCATGAGGAAGCAAGCGTCCAATTTCAGCAGTGGTCGCCACATTGACAACAACCGCATGTACATCAATTGGCAATCCTCCTGAGGGAACCTCTTTTCCTAGTAATGAGGTAATTAACATTTTCTCAGCACCTTGTGGATATTTTACAGGTACTACTTTCACTGAAACAGGATCTGCAGGATTGAGACGTTGTGATAGAAAATCTGCCGCATCCTGTTTGTTGGCTTCAATACCTATAATGGCATGATCAGCCCCAGTAGCTTTCAATAAGTACTTGATTCCTAGGAATATATCATCCGACTGCTCAAGCATAACGCGATGATCAGTAGTCAAATAAGGTTCACACTCTATGCCATTGATAATCAGCACATTACACCGTTTTCCATCGGGTATTTTCAATTTAGCATGGGTAGGAAACGCCGCACCACCTAACCCCACAATTCCTGCCTGCTGAATGCCATCCAAGATCTCTTGTGGTGTGGCATTATCAAGATCAATTGGATTTCCCTCCATGATTTCTTGGGTGGAAGAAGGAAATGGTTCAAGGTAGATGCCCAAAGTCATCTTACCGGAAATGGTAGGTACGTTAGTGATTTTCCTGATTATACCTGAAGCTGGTGCGTGCAAAGGCACAGAAAGATAACCATCTGCTTCTGCTAGCAATTGACCTCTTACAACCTCTTCCCCTTCTCTAATTAACACCTTGGACGGTGCACCTATGTGCTGTGACACAGGAAGAATAATGACCGGGGCAAAGGGAAATTGACGAATAGATAAACCATTCGTATCTTCCTTATTTTCAGGAGGATGAATGCCGTGTTTGAAGGTATGTCGTTTTAGGTTAAGCACTTCTTTTAGTTGTATTTCTCACCTCTTTTTGTCCATTTTTCAACGTCCTTTATGGACGGATCAGCAGGCAAACCTGGATGAATCACCTGTGCTGTACATTTCTCTGCCGCAACAACCAGGTCCTGATACGGTCCTCCATTGGGATCTTTAATGTAGGCGAGCTTGTCCTTATTGTATGCGAATATCTTGGGATTCAGATTCACACATTCATCACAAGCGGTGCATTCCTCCGTGTCTAACCAAGGTACCATCCCTCCACTTGTTGGTGCCGTCGGTTCCTCAGGCTTTTTGGTATCCGTATTTACAGGAACGTTTACATCAATAGCGCTCTTTACTCCATTCCCTCCTGCTAGCTTCATGAGTTTTTGTGCCATTTTATTGA
>CAYGTD010000308.1:0-4337 GCA_964352725.1 uncultured Roseivirgaceae bacterium | reverse complement strand
AGTTTTAAATCAATCATCTTCATCGTCTTCAAGGTAATTGAGCTCTCCCTTTTCCGTAAGCATAATAGCGATCGGCCTTAAGCTCGGAATTTCTTCAAACACAATGATGATCATGACGGTAATGGGTACACTTAGGATTGCTCCCACTATTCCCCAAATTGCCCCCCAAATAGTAAGAGATAAGATTACTACTAATGGGCTGATATTTAATGACTTACCCATTATTTTAGGCTCCAACACATTCCCAACCAATAATTGAATAGCTCCCACGATAATCAGAATATATACTGCTGGCATCATCTCACCAAATTGCATAATAGCAAAAAGAGTTGGAAACAGAGTAGCAATGAGCGATCCTATGGTTGGAATGTAATTCAATACAAAAATCAGTAGTGCCCAAAACATGGCTCCATCCAAACCGAACATCAAGAAAATAAAGAAGCTAAGTACACCTGTCAATAGGCTTACATAGGTTTTAAGCAAGAGATAACCTGAAATGTTTTTATCCATCTTCTGAAACAGCTTGGACATACGTTCTTGCTTCTTTTTTGAAGGGTAAAGTGCTTCGATTTTATAATGAAAAATGCTTTCTTCAATTAGTAGAAACAGGACATAAATAGGTATTAGTAACGCATCACCCACCAGTAGAAACACAACACTTAGATTTTTCTTTACAAAATCTGAAAGGTCAAATCCTTCGATATACCCATACAATGCCGTCATCAAATCCAAGTCAAATTGCTTGCTTAGATCATTCAGTGCCATTTCAAAGTTTTGCTCATAGAAGTCAAGATTTACAATCAAACCATCAACGCTGACTATCAACAACTCAAAGACAAAGAAGATGACAATATTGATTACCACGAAAGCTATGGCACTCTGGAGCCAAATGGGAACATTTTTTTTTACCCACGGAATCATTTGCAGATTTTCACGTAATTCATGGATAATGAACCAAGCAATCAAAGCAAGGATAAACGTAATGAGGTATTCTTGGGCATAACTCAAAATCACTACCAGCGCTATCATAGCGCCTAGAACATACATCAGTTTGGCAGGATTGAACGAATCATCTTTCTTCAATGAATCTAGCATGATGGAGGTTGGTTAGGTTTAAAAGCCTGAATATAAATGAAGCCTTAATATTTTCCTGCATTTGTTACAAAATGATAATCGTGGGATAGCTCATAATGACCCTTGCATCATTTTAAACTCAAACCGGCTGAGCAACTAGATTCCAACCAAAAGTGAACAATTTCGATTATTCACTTCACTTCTTTGGGCGAAATGATTAGTTTGTATTTTGATTCAAACACTGACCAACTATGAAAAGAACTCTACTTTCAATTTTCCTAATCACGATTGCCACATTAGTATACTCACAGTCTATTCGTGAACAATTAGAAGAAATTGCCATTATTGATCAAAAGGTCATGATACCTATGCGTGATGGAATAAGACTTGCGACAGACATCTATCGTCCAAAAACAGAGAAGCCAGTACCCATCATCTTCTCTAGAACTCCTTACAATTTTAATAGCTGGGGTGACGGAGAAGAACGAACAAGAACCTATCAGCAGGCACTTGAAGCAGTAGAAAAGGGTTATGCCTATGTTGTACAAAACGAGAGAGGCCGTTATTACTCAGAAGGGGAATGGGATATACTTGGTGTACCACTTACGGATGGATATGATGCCTTTTCTTGGATGTCGGATCAAGAATGGAGCAACGGAAAAATTGGGACACTAGGTTGCTCATCTACCGCAGAGTGGCAAATGGCAGTAGGCGCACTAGATCATCCATCTCACGCTGCTATGGTACCTATGGGATATGGGGCCGGTGTTGGGAAAGTAGGTGACTTTTATGAGCAAGGCAACTGGTTTCGGGGTGGTGCGTTTCAGATGCTTTTCGCTTCTTGGCTCTATGGTGTAGAACATGATAAGTTCAAACCAAGAATACCAGAAGGAGCAACTCAAGAAGACCTTATTAGGATATCTAAGTTTTATGATCTGGCTCCTGAAAATCCTAAAATCGATGATATGCTAGCGGCTATGTCACATCTTCCGGTTCAAGATATGTTAGTAAACATGGGTGGAAAGAAAGAAATCTTTGATGAAATGATTAGACGTAAACCAAACGATCCTGCTTGGTTTGAAGGCGGCCTATTTCATGACAACATGGAGATGAAAAAACCAAGCTTTTGGTTTGTCTCATGGTACGATGTTTCTGTAAGTCCAAATCTTGCCCTTTTTAATCATCTTCGAAATCATCCAGACAAACAAGTTGCTGACAATCAGTACTTGGTTATTGCTCCCACTTTGCACTGTGGTTATAAGAGAGCAACCGAAAATACTATGGTAGGAGAAATGAGTGTTGGTGATGCTAGATTAAACTACGATGAGATGATCTATGGATGGTTTGATCACTGGTTAAAAAATGATGGGGAAAGTAATTTCCTTGATGAACTCCCAAGAGTTCAGTATTACTTAATGGGCAAAAACGAGTGGAAGTCCTCAGAAACATGGCCTCCAAAAGAAGCTAATATGACTTCACTTTATTTAGACAGTGATGGAAATGCAAATAGCTTGTTTGGCGATGGAAAACTTTCTTTGACTCCACCATCAGAACCTAACAAAGACAATTATACCTATGATCCACATAACCCTGTATATTCTTATGGTGGTAATGTTTGCTGCACTGGGAATGCTATTGAGGCAGGAGCGAGAGATCAGCGAGAAATGGAAACACGAAACGATATTCTTGTTTACACTTCAGAGCCACTCACAGAGGGAATAGAGGTTTCTGGTTTTATTGAAATGTCACTTTATGTTTCATCAGATGTTAAGGATACTGACTTTACAATTAAGATAATAGATGTTCATCCCGACGGAACAGCTTACAATCTAGACGAGACAATTCAGCGAGCTAGATATAGAGAAGGTTACGATAAAGAAGTTTTTATGGAGGAGGGAGAAACCTATAAAATTGATTTAACTCCTCTATCTACAAGTAATTATTTTGCAGAAGGCCACCGCATTAGGATCGAGGTAGCCAGCAGTAACTTCCCGCGATTTATGAGAAACCTGAATACTGGTGGCAATAATTATGATGAAACAGAGGGGATTGTAGCGCATAATACGATTCATCATTCTAAGAAACATCCATCTCAAATTAAACTACCGATTGTAGGTAAATTAAAAATAGAGGATAGATAATCGGCAGTGCCAAAAGGAAGGACTGATGACTACACCGAACGTGAATAAACAGGACTTAAAAGGAATGGCACCTAACAGTTTGAGTGATTTTATATTAATCCTTGTTCTCCATTTCTAATTTCTCTATTCTTTGACTTTGAGCTTCAAGCTTTTTCATTATCTCTATCTGATACAATGTCAACTCCTCTATTTTCTTCAGAAGCATCATATTCATTTCCCCTAGTGCTACCCCATTTGATTCCATTTCTTTCGTCTCCCTATAGTGAATCAGGTGATTGGAACAATGTATATTCTTTTCAATTGCAGTAGTTGTCAGTCCTCCTTCTAACCTTTGCTATCCGAAAATCTTTGCATGGCGACCATGAGGAGCCAACAATAAACTGTTCATATTATTTGTCAACGTAATGGGAATATGCATTCAAAACGTATACTGTTACTATTTTTTCTTCGATAGAGTAAACCAATCTATGTTTTCTGTTAATCCTTCTGGAGTACAATCCTACCAATTCGTGTTTTAACATTTCAGGTTGTCCTATCCCAGTTTTGGGATGCTCCATCAATTCGTTAAGTAATCTTTGTATCTTCTTTAAGACAGATTGGTCTCCTGTCTTTTTGTGTTTTTATATATCTTCTAATGCTTAATCTGAGAATTCCAAAATGTAGCTCATAGACCAAGTAAGTCATTGATCTCTTGTGAAGTAGATATCTTCTTGGTCTTTCCTGATTCAACCTGTTTTAGGCTTTCTTTAATTAGCTCAACCATTTCAGAATTAAAGTACATATCTTCTTCTTCCACGGGAGTTAAAGCATATGCTCTATCTTTCCCTCGTTGAACAATAATTTGTTCTCCCTTATCTGCTCTTTCAAAATACATTTTTTGATTCTGTCTAAATTCTCTGCTGCTTATTACTAACATAGTTTTAAAATTATGTGTACCACTATGGTACAAATATACGATTTCATAGATTAAATGTTTTATCCCAACAGATGAAACTGCTGAACTTCTTCAAATTAGACTTCCATCTCATTCTCCAAATAGCTTTCGGGTAGGTTACCACACGCTTTTATATCATTTCTATTTCTAATAGACTAATCAATTCTGCATAATCGCTAACATTACAA
>CAYGTD010000307.1:0-4374 GCA_964352725.1 uncultured Roseivirgaceae bacterium | reverse complement strand
GGTTAGCGCATTCAAAAATCTATTTTGGACGGTTAGTTCTGAATTATCAGAAATAAAAACAATCGCAAGCAGCTTATTTTTGTGATAGACTGGAAAAACAGAATCAAACTCCCCAATAAAACCAGTACCCTCTTTTACTTTTTGTTCTGCCTTTAAAGTTTTAAAGTCGTCTGGTAGTTTTGACAGGTCGCAATTGGTGGAAGTGCCAAAGTGAACACGACACATCCAATCATCTTCTCGCTCAGTGAATAACGCCAATTTTTTGATCTTCAAATCAGCTAATAAGGTGAACTTATAAATTTTAAAGAGGTCATCCTCGGGCAAATTGCTATTGACAGCTTGCGTCACTTCCAACAATGCGTTTAGTTGAAGATCTCTTATGTCAATCGATTTGTTCATTTAGTATTATGCTGAAAAAGACCTTTTTTAGAGGCTAGATAGAAATAATTTTTGAAATGATCATGTAAATTGATTTGCTCAATTTCCGATGCTTCATCTACATTTTTGTAGACCCGGACCAGCCCATTTTTTACAAGAGAAATCAGGTTCTCCCTCAGGACCTCATCACTTAACTCGCACCCTTCTTTCAAATCCTGATAAGCAGTAACAAAGTATAATTCGTCTATAATATTGTACTCATCATCTGTCATCTATATCTTCTTCCTTTCCATGTATAGTTGCCAAAGATAGAACTCACACCCATCAATAAAACATGTATAGGGTATAATATTTGAAGAAAAAGTACTGCAAAGAATATTGACTTCCCTTCTAAAAACGCATTAACCTTTCTAAGGTAATTGTAATCTACAATGAACCTCAGCAGTATGACGCAAATGACAAATAGGGATGGTATTTGTCCAACTAAAAGTCCGATAATCATTAAAAATGATAGTAGATAATCTATAAAAAAAAGAATGGCAAATACTTTAATCTTCCCATTCCTATTGTGCTTCCATTTACTTGTCCATCTAGTTCGTTGATTTTGTAAAGCACTCCAAGTTTCTTGTGCTGGAGTTTCTACCACAGCTTTTTCATCTTTCAAAAACTTGACTGAGTTTGGGTATTTACTCATCACACTGTGCAGCATAAACTCATCATCGCCTGAAGGGGTAAATAGGTTGTCTTCGTATCCCTTTACCTCCTCAAAGACAGACTTCCTAAAACCTAAATTAGCACCACTGCACATGGCTGGAGAATTTCTGGAAATAGTGACCGCACCAAACCCAATCAAGCCAGAAAATTCAGCTTGCTGAAATCGTGAAAATATTCCCTCTCCTACTATACCGACAGGACCTGCCACCATGTTCGTATTGGAATCTACTAGCTCATTATAAGAGCGTAACCAGTCAGGTTTCATAAAACAGTCAGCATCAGTAGTAATAATGAAAGGATAAGTTGCCTCCTTAACTCCCAATGTAAGAGCATGCTTCTTGCCTTGCTTTTCTCTATCTGTCAAGTGCATAAGCTTAATGCTCAGTTTGCTTGAGTTTATATGCTCATGAACTATTGCCTCTGTTTGATCTTCAGAAAAATCATTAACTACAATAACCTCAAAATTTTCATGAGAAAAAGACTGGTTTTCTAAATAATAAAGAAGGTTTTTTATGTTCTTAGATTCATTTCTTACTGGAATAATTACGGAAAAACTATTCTCATTATTAGAATTTAATTGAGGATCAATTTTGTTCCACTTTATCAACAGCCAGAGGTATAGCAGCGCATGAAGCAAGGTAAAAAATGTAATCAGAATAAGCATTTCGCAATGATACCTGAATAAGCCGAATTTTTTTGGTTACTAATATTGAGAAGATTGTATATCGAAGAAGCTACTAAACAATGAAACGGATCAGGACACTCTATTCGTTGAAAAACTACTACAGCCTACCTTCCAAATAAATAACAATCCACCAATGGATGGAATTGTGGTATTAATGATCCATATAAGAAAGACTGGTAAAACAATTGTAGATAGATCTACTACATAAGGAGTAAAAAAAATCACACTTGCTGCCTCTCTTAAACCTACACCTCCTAGTAAATGTGGGATAATTGATCTGACGAAAAATATCCATCCAATACCTGCTAGAACTAGTATTGGCTCCAATTCTGGATTAAATACGATAAGTAACCAATAAAATTGGAAAGTAAATATCGCATATCTCAAAACTGAGATAGATAGAATACGAACAAGCACACTTCGCTTAATGGTTTCGAAATAGGTCAAAAATTTTGAGAGTCTTTTTCTTATAAAATAGACTACTGCCAGCGACACTAATAATAGTATTAGATATACACTATTAACTTGAAAAAATGATTGTTTTAAATAACTCAGACTAAATAAACCAAACCCAAAAGTGATGATGAGCAAAATAGATCTGTTGAGAACAATCGCAGAAGTAGTCTGATATTTATCCTTTCGTAACATTAAGCGAGCAGCAAAATCTCCTCCGGTAAACGGTAAAATCCAATTGAGAGCCAATCCTCCTAGGACAGAACTCCATGCCTCTTCTATTGATATTTTTTCAAAAGATGCCAACGATATTTTCCATCTTAGCGCTTCCAAATACCAATTAATAATCATGAGTAGAGTCACCAACACTATAGCCCATTTAACGTCTCTTATTAAAGCGACTGATCCAAAATTAATTTCTTCCTTTTGAAACTGATCCCATAAAAAATAGAGGCATGCAAGTGTGATTGCCACTTTCAAAATAGTAGCTAGAACGGCGTATTTTTTTCTACCAATTACAGTTTGATCTTTAACTTGCATGCGTGGCAGTGAAAGAGAATATCATTTTAGGAATAGATCCAGGCACGAATGTAATGGGATACGGATTGATCCTTTGCAAAGGTCAGAAAATTAGCTTGATGCAATACGGTGTAATTCATCTTAGCAAATACAAAAACCATGAGATTAAGCTAAAGAAAATCTTTGACCGTGTCTCCGAACTGATTACGGAATATGCTCCAGACGAAGTAGCCTTAGAAGCGCCCTTCTATGGGAAAAATGTACAGTCTATGTTGAAGCTTGGCAGAGCTCAA
The DNA here is from genome assembly GCA_964352725.1 of uncultured Roseivirgaceae bacterium. GTDB lineage: Bacteria > Bacteroidota > Bacteroidia > Cytophagales > Cyclobacteriaceae > Ekhidna. The sequence continues at coordinate 1,332 of CAYGTD010000307.1, read as the reverse complement.
GGAGTAGCAATGGCTGCTGCACTTTCCAAAGATCTCCCTATCAATGAATACGCACCCAAGAAAGTAAAACAATCAGTCACTGGGAATGGGAACGCTTCTAAAGAGCAAGTGGCCTCCATGATTCAAACGCTACTGAAGTTTGACAATGCACAAAACTTACTGGATGCCACCGATGCTTTGGCGGTGGCGGTATGTCATCATTTTTCAGGAGGTCTAGGCGGTGGTTCCTCTTCAGGTGGAAGCGGGGGAACGAAAAGCTGGAAGTCATTTGTCACTGATAATCCAAACAGGGTTTCTTGAAGAGAATTTTCTTATTTTTCCATCATGAAAAAATGGTCTTCTGATAGATGGTTGAGTTTTGTTGCAATAATTGCGTCATTAGGCACATTGTTCACCATCGTTTATCAAACAGAACTCATAAGGAAGCAACAGTACGCTTCGGTACTCCCGTACTTGGAAATGTGGAATTCAAACCCTGGAAGGCAGGGAGAATCTTATAAGTACATCCTGATGAATAATGGAATTGGACCGGCATTCATTAAAGAAGTCAAAGTTCATTATCAGGATTCTATTTATGATGGCGATCCATTCAACTTCACTTATTATGTAATTCAGCCTAAGGATTCTGTAAAAAACTTCTCCTACTCAAATATTAAAAAAGGTCGTCTGATCCCTGCGGGAGAAACAATTGAGTTAATAGGAGTATTGAATGACACCATCAATGCTCCTATTTTGAAAAAGTGGTTTTCTCAGACAAATTCTCTCGAGGTAGAAATCATTTACGAATCAGTGTATGGGGAACGATGGAGCTCTAAAGGCGTGGCAGCCGAACCAGTAAAGCTTAACTAGTCATTTCTGATTATTGGATTACATTAACGCTAGTATTTAAATGGATCATCATCATTTCATCATTCACAAGCCATTTGGATACTTATCTCAATTTGTAAACAATCAAACCAAGCGTAAGAATAAAAAACTATTGGGAGATCTGAGAGAATTTCCTGATGGGACAATGGCTATTGGAAGATTAGATGAGCAGTCTGAAGGATTACTTTTACTTACTACAGACGGTAAAGTAAGTGAGCTGATAAGAAGCAAAAAAGTAGAAAAAGAATACTATGTACAGTTAGATGGTGAAATCACCGATGATGCTATTCAACAATTACAGCGAGGAGTAGAAATCAAGCTAAAAACAACAATGTATACCACTATTCCTTGCAAAGTTCATAAGCTATTACCTGCTCCAGTTTTTAAAGAGCGATCAAAGAAAATTAGAGATGATAGGCACGGGCCCACTAGCTGGATTTCTATCACTTTAAGAGAAGGAAAATT
>CAYGTD010000306.1:0-4383 GCA_964352725.1 uncultured Roseivirgaceae bacterium | reverse complement strand
TATTTCCATCACCTCTAAAAGTCATGACATCATTGTTAACAAAGACATTCCAAATCCGCAGATCATCATTAATAGCTTCCATAAACCATCGCTCCTGAAGGCCGTCATTGTTATCATGATCAGCAGCTTTGAAGAAATTTACACGACCTCCTTGTAATGATCCTGTTCCTGCGCCATATAAGTTTAGAAATCCAGCCACAGCATCATCCTCTCCTGCATAAATATCTAGTTTAGAACTAATATTTCCTTTAGCTACAACATCGTTTTCAAAATCAACTTGAGAAGTACTGAAAGTTGCTACAGTAGGGAAATTCCCCCCTGTTTCATGACCTAAAACCAAGCTGTTTTCTACAGGTTGCATAAACCATTTTTCAGTAGTCCGTGTGTCACTTGTGAAAAAGTTTAGCAACCCCCCTTGTGGAGTTGCTGCATCTGCACCATATAAACTCAATGTACCAGAACTGGCATTATAAGTTCCTGATGAAAGAGCGAATGCTGTATTCAATTGTCCATTGAACGTCGCATTACCATCATTATAAATGGTTGCTCTCGTGGTTCCTCGCGTCTGAAAATTAATAGCTCCTGAAAAGTCAGCATCTTGATCTGCATTAATATTGGCATCAGTTGGGTTAGCTAATGAACCTGCGGGTCCACTTAGATTCGCAGTATTAAGTGTAGTGCCATCATTGAAGCGAATAAGTCCACTTGCCCCTTCAATTCTCAATTCACCCTCATGAATGATGAAGTCATCAGTATCCATTTCTACATTTCCTGTTGAAGGAAATTTATTATCCTGTCCTAAAATTGCTTTGGCATATGGATAGATTGTTAAAGCAATCCTTGGTGTCATTTCAGCGTAAGGATCTACTGTAACACCTACATAATATGGAGTATCAAATCCCAAACCATCTAATGAGGTTTGCTCTCCTAAGTTGGCTTGGAATACGCCATGTTTTGTTTGCAAACTAGTGTAGGTATCTGTCCATAGTGCAGTACCTCCCGTAGACGCATCATATATTTTAAAGGTAACAGTGTATGATCCATCATCTACTGATCTTCCGTTGGGATCTCGTAGTACACCCTGAATAGAGACAGTTTGAGCAAGTATTGTTCCTGATAGGAATACAAAAACGAAAGTTGAGATAATTCTTTGGAGTGAAATGATTGCTTTAGAATGTGCAAGGCGAGCAGATAAAGTTTTCATAATTGTGTTAGTTAAAAGAATGGTATTGTTGCGATATGCGGTGTATTGATTTCTAATTATTGAAAGTTAGTTTGTGAACAGAGCTAGCATCAAACTCAAAGTGTCAATTGCATTTTTTTGAATTTGAATCATGGTAGAATATGATTGGTTATGATTAAACTGTAATTATTGACTTGAAATATTTAAATAAAACTATCACCACATCGATATCAAATTCCTGCCATTTTCTATCGTATTTACGCCAAACGTTATAAGGAATATATTTGCAAAAAAGGCTTAAATAGCACTAAAAAAGCCTAAATAGATGTACTGCCCTTAATTCATTAAGGATAATAGAGGTTCATTTAAAAAATCGATGAAACTGTGTAAATGATGGATGACCTTCTAAAAAATCCTATTTTTAAACATGCTTATAAAGAAAGTCGGATTAATTCTATGGCTTATTATGTCTGCTACTTTAGCAAATGCAGGCGAGAGAATTGGATATAATCAATTTCAGATATACGCTGATACGAGTGATCTCAGTTTTGAAAGCCTTATAACCCTCGAGAAAGAAGGTGAAATAGCATTTGAGGAGTTTAATGGTCTATCCCCAGCAGTAAAGATTTATTGGATAAAACTATCATCCACTACCATTGCCAACTCAGAGTATTTATTATTCTCCAATTTTTTTGATCGTATTGAAGCCTATTCTACCCAAAGTCCAAAGTCATTTTCAATAACAGGAAGATTAGTAGATTATGATGAACGAACCTACAAAAGGGGATTTTATCGTCATGTGCTTGTAATAGAGCAAACTAAAGGCCCTATTTATATTAAATTAATTAGTGAAACAGGGAATTCTATTCATAATAGATCACTCTCACATCTCGAGATTTGTACAGCAGAAGACCTTAGTTATCAATCAAAAAACATTCTCACCACTTTCACACTATTGACAGGGATGGAATTGATCATTTTAATGATCAATCTCTTCTTGATTTACCTAAAACCAAGTAAGACAGGTTATTCTTATGCGTTCTTCATTCTAACAGGCATCTTTTTATCCAACTTTAATGCTCAAATTTTTGTAGATGTGATTGGCGTGTCAGCTATTGCCCTGAATTATACTGAACAAATCATTGCTGTACTAATTATTTATTCATTCAACCTATTTACTGCCTATTTTCTAAATGCATATCAGTCGTCGAAGACAATTCATTACATTTTAGTTTTTCCGATTTTTCCAATAGTTGTTTCATCAATATTTATTGCAAATGGTTATTTTTTTCCATGGATTTCTACCTCCTATTTTCTTATAAGCTTAGTTATCATTACTTGTTTAGTTGCCATCACGTGGAAGGTTGACTCACAGAAGTGTAAAATATTTATACTAGCCAATGGATTATCAATTCTAGTAGCTTTGGTTACGGTATTAGCCTTAAGCGGTTTTATTGTTCATCATTTTATCACAACTAATGCAGTATTTCTAGGTTTTATATTACGTGACACTCTTTTCACTTTAAACCTGTTCCGTGACTATTTCCGATTGCAAGATGAATCACTCAGAAGAGATGTTACCATAGAGAAATTGAGGAAAGAAAAGGAACAAATGAAGCAAATTGAGATACTAAAGACTAAATTCTTTAATAACGCTTCGCATGAGTTAAGAACCCCTTTAACACTCATTCTTTCTCCTCTAGAGCACACTCTTAAGAGTGGTGATCTTCCGGAAAAATTGAAATCTGACTTAAATCTTTCGTTAAAAAATGGAAAATATTTACTCCAATTGGTAAATGAGCTATTAGATCTAGCCAAACTCGATAAAGGAGAGTTAAGCATGATTCGTCAACCTGTGAACGTGTTTGAATTGGTACAGGATATTGTAGAAAAATTCACTCCTTACGCAAATGAAAATAGTCAAACCATCCATTTTTTATGGACATCAGAAACTATTCAAGCCCATCTTGACGCTGATAAATTCAATAAAATAATAATGAATTTGCTTTCGAACGCCATCAAATACTGTCGCAATTCTGGACTCATTGAAATTAAGATCTTTAAAATAAATACTGATTTAGAAATTATAGTTAGTGACGAAGGAAGAGGTATTCCTAAGGACGATATTCCAAAAATATTTGATAGGTATTTTCAATCAGAACATAATGAGCAAACAGCAGGAACTGGCATTGGGCTATCCATTGTAAAAGAGTTTATGACATTGCATGAGGGTTCTGTTGTATGTGAGAGTAATGTTGGAGTAGGCTCTACTTTCAAACTACATTTCCCAAATGCCATCATTACTTATGAAGTTGATGCAGAAATACAGGAAGAACATTTATTGGATGGCTCAAAACCCACGGTTCTTTTGGTAGAAGATCACAGAGAAATGCTAGACTACTTGAGTGAAAAATTAGATGATTTTAATATTATTAAATCCTCTAATGGCAATGAAGCCTTAAAGAGACTAAAGACTGGTTTGAAGCCAGATTTAGTCTTGACGGACTTCATGATGCCCGGAATGGCTGGCGATCAGCTAGTGAAAACGCTCAAAGAAAACGATGCATGGTTTAATATACCTATCATTTTTTTGACAGCACGAACATTGGAAGAAGACAAACTCACTATGCTAAATCTCGGGGTAGACGATTACATAACCAAGCCATTTAACCTTGATGAACTTATTATTAGAATAAAAAACACTCTACAGATTGGAGCCGAATTAAAACGTTCTGTATCGGAAATACCACTTGAACTATCAACCAGCGATCAACGCTCTTTTAAAACAGAGTTAGATTCATTCATCTTAGAAAATTTAAAAAAGTCTGGACTATCCAATTTTGACATAGCAAATAATTTCGCCCTTAGTGAGCGTAATTTATATCGTAGGGTCAAATTAGTGACTGGTCAATCTCCTGCTTCCTACATTAAAGAAATACGTTTGCAACGAGCTCGGTTTCTCCTCGAAAACAACGATCAAATGAATATTTCTGAGATAGCAATAGAATGCGGAATAGCAAATGCCAATCATTTTAGTCAGGCCTTTAAAAAGAGATTTGGAAAGTCACCAAGTGCATTTTCTTAGTCAAACAATAAAAAAACTCATTTCTCCTTCAAAAAGCCATACATCATTTGATGTATTGTTGGTCTCACATTCAACTTATACAGATTGGTATTTAGTCTAGAAGGATACACTCGAT
>CAYGTD010000305.1:3063-4417 GCA_964352725.1 uncultured Roseivirgaceae bacterium | reverse complement strand
GGCGCTTCATGGTTGGAATGACCTGCTCACCATCATACGAATGGATATGCAGCTTGATTCTTCAGTTGTTCTTTTTGGAATTGTCCTTATTTTGATTGTCAGCCTATTATCAGGAATCTATCCTGCGATCAAACTTTCTTCCTTCAATCCATCTGAATCTTTGCGAAGTGGGTTTTCAGCTTTGACAGGAAAAATGAGTGGATTGAATCTGAGACAGGTATTGGTAGTGACCCAATTCGTGATTACACAGATATTGGTGATTGGCACTATCGTTATAGCCTCTCAAATGAATTATTTCGTGAATAAAGATCTTGGATTCAATAAAGAGGAAATGGTGACATTGACGACTTACAAACCAAATCGACAGCAAATTGACCGTTTAGTAAGTGAAATTGAAAGTATGCCTGAAGTGATTTCCTACTCACTGTCTTCAGGACCACCATTAGACTTTGGTCGTAATGCAACTTCTTTCACAGAAGTAGGACATGAAGACAAGGGGGATATGAAAACAAGAAATAAATTTGTAGATCATCGCTATTTGGATGCCTATGAAATCGAATTAATTGCTGGAAGAAATTTTAGAGAAGATGAATACAATGATACCATTGATGCTTTTATCGTCAATGAAGCGCTAGTAAGACAGCTAGAAGTAGGCAGCCCTGAGGAGGCGATAGGGAAGCGATTGAAATGTTATGGAACACAGGCTATGATTGTAGGAGTGACCAGAGATTTCCATATTGATAGGCTAAATGAAGAAATAGCACCACTCATTATGTTTCCTTGGCATGTTCAGGTAAATGGCGCTGATCTGAAAATTGCTTCAGCAAACTTACAGCCTACATTAGATAAGCTGAGAGAGGTCTGGATGGAAGTATTTCCAACGCGATCATTCCAATACCAAACGGTAGATGATTTCATTAAAGAATCTTACATCGTAGAGAGTATAATGCACAAGAGCATACGCATATTTGCTGCTGTGGCCATTTTAATAGGCTGTCTAGGACTGTATGCACTTGTATCTTTTATGTCTATCAAACGCACGAAAGAAATTGGTATTCGTAAGGTGTTAGGAGCTTCCTATGGTCAAATTCTTTACATATTCTCTAGGAAGTTCTTCATTCTTACATTGGTTGCATTTGCCATAAGTGCACCATTGGCATACAAAGGAATGGAGATTTGGCTAGCTAATTATGTTTATCGAATACCATTAAGCTGGGAAATATTTGCCTTAGGGTTATTATCTACTTTGATATTAACATTTGTTACGGTTGGGTACATTTCACTGAAGACAGCAAGAACTAATCCTGCTGATACATTACAGTTTGAGTAAGAGCGTTGCATAGACCCTTCTATT
>CAYGTD010000305.1:0-2963 GCA_964352725.1 uncultured Roseivirgaceae bacterium | reverse complement strand
CTATGAGTAAGTCTGTTTAAATTGTCAAAGTACAAATTTGTTAATGCCCTTATGAGCCTCAATTCAAAGAACAATCTACCAGTTATTGATTTTCACTGTGATCTCCTCTCTTACTTAGAGAGTGTTCCCAATGCTACTCCTTATGACTCAGCAATAGGATGCTCTATTCCAGCGATGAAAGAAGGAAATGTGGCACTACAAATAATGGCCATTTATACAGCAACAGAAAAGGGGAGTACTGAGTCCGCATTACAGCAGAGCATCATTTTCAAGAAGTTGCTTGATGAATATTCAGAAGATCTTACTTTGTTAGATGAAGTAGATGATTTGGATAGCATTTCTACTTCATCAAAAGTCGGAATACTTGCTTCCATAGAAAACGCGTCTGGACTTTGTGAAGAGGATCAACCCTTAGATGAAGGCTTTGAGAATTTAGAAAAAATCATTGAGAATACCGAAAGGATACTTTACATAGGTCTTACCCACCATACGGAAAACAGATTTGGAGGTGGGAATTACAGCCAAGCAGGACTGAAGGATGATGGAAAGGAGCTTCTTGAATATATCAGTGGCAGAAAGATAGCGATAGATTTTTCGCATACCAGTGATGCGTTAGCTTACGATATTCTTGATCATATTTCTAAAAATAATTTTGATATTCCGATTCTAGCTAGTCACTCCAATTATAGAAAAGTACTCGATCATCCAAGAAACCTGCCTGATGAGTTGGCAAAGGAAATTATTAACAGAAATGGTCTGATTGGGATCAATTTGGTTCGAGCCTTTGTAAACAAGGAAGATCCCAATGTCATTTATAACCATATAGATCATGGGTTGCAAATAGGAGGTAAGGACTCTATTTGCTTTGGAGCCGATTACTTTTTTCCAGGAACTTTACCTGATCCATCCAGAGCACCTTATTACTTTGCAGGGCAAGAAACGTCTGCTTGCTACCCCTCCATGTTGGAAACGATCTCTCAACGACATTCTCCCGAAATAGCTCAACGTATTGGAAGCGAAAATGCCATCAATTTCTTAAAAAGAATTTGGAGATAGTCTATTGTTTGTCTTCCAACTTCTTTTGCAGATAGGTCACGTTGACTGTCAGAAGTAATGATCCCTAGAACGTTCCAAAACAACTGAATAACGACTATTTCGCAATTATAAGAGAACTCTTATAAGTATCATTCACCTGGATCTTATAAATATATAATCCAGATGCCACTCGATTGCCGAAAATATCCTTTCTATCCCATTTGACACTGTAAGTTCCTTCAGGCTGATCATCTTGTATCAATTCCTGCACCAGATTACCTGAGATATCATAAATGGCAAGAGATACAAGGGATTCTTGTTCAAGAACATAATCGATAGTCGTATAGTCTAAAAATGGATTGGGATAGTTACTTATGTCAAGTGATGTATGAGTGATTTGCTGAGGAACTCTTAGGGGAATGGGAGGGATATTGGTGCTATATATTTTATTATCTCGTGTAAGCGTATACAAGTTTTTATCATGAGCAATCGTAAGATGTTTAACTCTGTTGGTTATAGAACTGACATCTAATAATTCCCATGACTCTCCACTGTTAACACTAATTGATAAGGTATCTGATTTTATAGAATAGACATTAGATCTAAAATCTATGTAGTAATCTGGTATTGATGCAGAGTATAAATTATCCTCCGCAAGGGTAGTCCAAGAAACTCCATTATCTTTTGAATACTTTAGACTTGATTCTTTAAATAAAAATCCTGAAAGTTCTCCAACAACTAATACACCATTATTGGAATCTGTTATAAACTGCTGACCATAGATGTCAAGTTGTTCCCAGGTTAATCCTTCATCTGTTGATAAGTAGCATGGTCTTGACCAAAAATAGCTATCATAAGTGCTTAAAAGATAGTTTCCATTCGGAGTAATGTGAAAATCAGTAATGGCAGAATAGTCACCATCGGTTAGATTAGTTTGAATTGTGTTCCAAGTAGTACCATTATCAATAGTTTGAAAGAGCCATTCAGTCCAATTCTCACCTTCTGCAACCACCGTGACGAGTCCATTTGAACCTAAAACAATTTTTCTAGGACCTTTACCATGCGTCCAACTTAGCTGATTCCAGTTGGCGCCATTGTCTTTAGAGTAGACAATTTGGTTGTTATTCCATCGATCACCCCCGATAGCATATAGAGTACCTTGATCATTTATTTGTATATCGTAGAAATTTATTGAATCAACATTATTCCAAGTTTGTCCTAAATTACTACTAGTATAAAGCATGCCATTCTCATATTGATTTATACCATATAAGTTGCCTCCATGATCTACGACAAGCTTATTAAGGTTAATGTTTTGATATCCTTCATTGAATGACTCCCATGTTTTTCCATCATCTTCTGAGCGCCAAATACCTTGATTGTAAGGCGTTGAATACATGTTTCCATCAGAGGCTAAATGGACCTTTCCAAGGTTCATATCATCGCTATTTTGTATCGTCCAACTATCGCCCATATTTTGTGAATAAAATAGCTTTCCGTTCAACAGTAGAAATACCTCATCCTCGCCTTTAAATTCTAGTTGCTCAATGTACGAATTCTCAAAGTCAAGTGAAATTTCCCATGTTTCTCCGTTATCGTCAGAAGTATATAAACCGTCATAATTACTACCAAACAACTTCCCTGAAGCATGTAAATAGAGGTTCTGAATATCAACTTGGTCGCGGATGGTTAAGCCTTCCCAAGTATCACCATTGTTAAAACTGCGATAAAGCTTACCATCTCTACCAGATGTGGACAAAGTATACCAAGTTTTTGGACCAAAAAGCACTTCGGAGAGGAAAGCATATTCATAAAATGGAATAACATTCCAAGTATCACCCATGTCTTTTGAAATCTCCAACCGATCTTGATAACAAGCATAAAGACTGCCTTGTACATCAATACTTAAGTTGTAGTTAAAGCTGTAC
>CAYGTD010000304.1:667-4420 GCA_964352725.1 uncultured Roseivirgaceae bacterium | reverse complement strand
ATTCTCTATTGCTCGCTTCAGGCTTTGATAATTCTCGACATCTACCTTTTTCCACTCTTCCAAGCCTTTTTTGTTTTTCTCCAAATCATACTTAATCACAAAGTATTCTTCTCCCTTTTTCCATTTTCGCCAGAACTCCCCAAGCATCTTAAATTCTCTTGGATCATAAACTGACTTATTGTCTCGAGTGTAACCCATATTCCCAGGATCAGAGATGTCCCACATGGTCACAATGTCGTCCTCATTCACTAAGATAAATGCGGCTCCTGTAATGCCTTGTATTCCAATGTTGGTAATTTCTTTGATGAGTATTTGTGTCACATTGACTAAATCGCTCGGGTGATGCATGGCCATGGCTTCCGACCTGACGCGCTCTACTGCAGCTTCGATTTGGGCTTCTCTGGCTTGGGATTCTGCTTTCTTTAAGTCGCTGAATCTTCGGTAGGTAAGACTAATTACAGAGCTAAAGCGTCGAAAAACAATAAGGGATTCTTCTGACAGGGCTTCTTTAGTGATAATATAAATAGATCCTTCCTCAAACATTGGAAAACAAAAGTGGAGTTCATCACCTTTTGAGTTTTCAGGAATAGCCACTTGATTAGTTACATGTCTGTAATAGTCCCTTATTTCGTTTCCTTTCAGAACAACATTGTACTCATTTTGCTTTTGCCAGTGATTGTATGTTGCCTCAGTCATTGGGTGATCGCTCATATCTATCGAACCTCGAACATGATATATTTCACCAGCGTCATTTCTACTTGCACTGGTGATATCTGCCATTGTATTTTCTTTATTTAATAGACCTGCACCACATCTCACAACCTTTGATTCGAATAGATTAGCTAACTGCTCAAAATATACCTCTATGGTCATTCCGAGTTCCTCAGATCGCTGCATGGCCATTGCCTGAGATCTAACACGTTCTAATGCAGCTTCTATCTTTGCCTCTCTGGCCTGAGCTTCTGCTTTTTGGAGGTCAAGGAATCGGGTGTAGGTTTGTTCAAAGACCTTGGAGAATCGTTCAAGAATTGCTAACTCAGATTCAGTGAGTGATCCTCCCAAGTAGTCATTGATAAAAATGGCAGTATGCTTTTGAAATGCAAAGGTTGTTGTATAAGATTCAGCAGCCAAGCAATATTCCTTAACATCTTCTGGTGTATGAATGAAATCTGTTTGCTCGAAGATGTACTTCAAGAAAGACTTGCTTTCCTTCTTCGAATAGGTATAAGAAAATTGCTCTTCTCCTCGGTTTTTTGCTTCCCAAAGATTGGAAAGCACAGGGTGATCAAAGTAAGGCAGGTGAAAATTCATAGCCTTCCCAAGCCCTTTGGTAATCATCCATTCGTTTAGATCTTTTGAGCCTTCACTAAAGGTGATAAGTGCAACTCCATCCCCAACGGAGATATCAAGACTTCCCAATTTCTCAAAGATGAGCGTGATTACTTCTCCAAGTTCATCACTATGGTACATAGCCATACTTCTGGCTCTTACGCTTTCTAATGATGCCTCAATTTGGGCTTCACGCGCTTGTGCCTCTGCTTTTTGCAGATCAAGAAAACGGGTGTACGTTTGCTCAAAAAGGCTGGCAAATCGCTTAAAAATGTCATGAGCCTCAGGGACTTTTTCAATGGTTATAAAAAGAAGATAACCATATTTAAAGAAGGCAACATGATCAATTTGATATTCAGGAAAGGAGCCATTAGTCTTTTTTAATTGGCGGAGTACATCGCCAATGACAGGTAGCGTGCTCATGTATTCGTAGTGATCTATGCATTTCTGCCCTTTGAATTCTTGGACATGAAATGATTTCCCTTTTTGGCCTTCATCAAAGTACTTCTTAAAAATTCCTTTCCGAGGGATCGTGTAGGTTGGTAAGACTCCTTTTTCGTTACCAAACCATTCAATAGAGTCTTTTTCTCTGTAAATGTTAAATGCGCATCCCCAGGTTTTGATTCCCAAATTACGAACCTCCTTATCTAATAGGTGCGAAGCTTCAGCGAGTTCATTACTATGTTGCATAGCCATCGTTCGAGATCTAACTCGCTCAAGAGCTGCTTCAATTTGAGCTTCTCGAGTTTGCGTTTCTGCTATTTGAAGGTCTTCGTAGCGTTTGAATGCCAATGCCATGGCATTGGCCATTTTTATCGTGATCTGCTTAGCATGTTCATCTGGTTTTGTCAGAAAATCAAAAGAAATATATCCCTGCGGGAAATAGCCAAAGGTGTTCCACTGTTCTTTCAATTCTCCGGATTCAATGGCTGAAAGGAAATTGTGATGAATGCTTGTATCAATATCTTTCCACTCATCATCTACACTTTTAACATCTTTCGGATCGGTGTAGTCCATATGCATTTCATGGTATTGGACCTTCTTTTTCCACATTTCCCATGGCTCTTGCATGACCTTTTTCTTTTTGTGGAGATAGCTAACGACTTTTTCACTTGGGTCACCAATGTTTCCAATAGAAGAGAAATCATACATGTAGGTGTTCTCCTCATCGAAGAGCAGCACAGATGTTCCCGAGAAACCCTCTATGGATAGATCTCCAATCTCATCCCATATTTTACGCATGACATGACTGAAATCGTTTGATGATTGCATGGACATGGCTTGAACACGCACCCGCTCTACTGCAGCTTCTATTTGTAATTCCCGTGAATGCTCTTTTAGCTGATTCTTTAGAATCTGATTTTCTTCCTTGAGCTTCTCAAGTTGGGAATTCTTTTCATTGCCAAGGCTCATAACTTTTGGTTAAAACCTTTCTGAAAAATTTGGCGGGCGTTGTTTGGCTGCATGTCGGTGATGTCAACCCTTAAATTACGTAGAGTTTAGCTGCCAATCAAGTATTGAATATTACTTGCTCAAGTATCTGGTTTTAATATCACTTTTACGTGAGTAAACCTGAGTTGTTTTTATGATTTTTTTTCAAAAAACTCTATGAGCATTATTTCTTCTTCTTGGAGGCTCGTTTTTTTCTATTCCTTAAAATGAATAGGACTGGAATTACTAGTAAAGCGATGCTTTGGTAAGGATAATCCTTAATCGCATTCAAAATTGATTTTGGATAAGATTTTGAGATGAAAGTGGTCGCTATATATCCAGTTGTTCCTTTGTATTCAACCTTCCACCACCATTGATTCGTTTTTTCTAATATGGTGATGGTTTGACCTTTAGGTACGGTAGTTAATACCTTTTTTTTGTTATCAGGACCTTTCCTGAGATTAACGCCTTGATTGATTTCGTAAATCCATAAGTTACTGAACGTCAAAAATATAAATAGTAGTTTAGACATAAGAAGTCAGTTGTCAATCTAATTTAACTCAATTTATTAGGATTTAGACTCAATCACTTCCCGATACAGCAATGGCAATTTATTTCTAATCAATAAGTTAACTGTAAAGGCGTACAAATGGGGTACAAGATTGGTCTTGTTTTTAACTATATTTCTTTGTTCTTGCTTGTTTTAGGCTGATTTCAGGCCAAAATTGGAACAATAAGTAAAGTTGGACAATAAGTAATTTTTGAGGTTTAAATTTAACCTCAAACTGAGGCCAATTTACGCTTCGATTTATCAGAAATCTTTGCTTTTTCGATTGCCTTTTTGTTCTTGATCCGTATCCGATCAATCTCGTAACTGACCTGATATTTCATCCAAAATTCTGCTTTGATGCCAAGTGCATCTTCCAGCCTAACTGCTAGCTCGGGAGTGAGGTTTCGCTTACCGTTAATAATCTCAGACATGACATTCTTAGC
>CAYGTD010000304.1:0-657 GCA_964352725.1 uncultured Roseivirgaceae bacterium | reverse complement strand
TTTCCCTTGCTTCCAGTTCATCCCTTAGAAGTTCTCCTGGATGCATGGCTGATCCGGGAACCAGATCATTTGCTAATTTTCTTTTGTTACTCATAATGCTTCGATATTTCAACAATTTCAATTTCTATCAATTCGTTTTCAACTTCTATAAGGATCAATCTGAATTGTTTATTCAACCTTATAGAGTATTGACCTTTCCTGTCGCCAGACAAAGCCTCGAAATTCAATGATCTGATTGGATAGAGATCCTTCAGATTATCAATTATTGTGAGAATTCTAACCTTCGCCTGGTACTGTTTAATTACTTGCCTTGAGAACTTTTGCTTTCCCCTTATTTCGTTTAATGGAGTACTGTATAACCGCTCAAGTTCCCTTGTCTTAAAAGCTACTTTCATGAACAACGCTAATTTAGCTAAATATGTTTACTAAAAAAGTAAACTTTATAATTAGTTCTTAAAATTATAAATGCGAAATAATGGAGTGATTGAGGTTTGTTTATCGGTTATTTCCCGATACAAAACTTCGAGAAAATATTAGCCAACAAATCATCAGTAGTGATCTCACCTAAATAATGCAGTGCCTGGCGGATGTCCATGGCCAGGAAGTCTCCGGTTACATTCATACCCAGTCCGTTCAGTACATCTTGCAGCGCATCCC
>CAYGTD010000303.1:0-4431 GCA_964352725.1 uncultured Roseivirgaceae bacterium | reverse complement strand
CCCCCTAGCGCGGAAGTTACTTCCGTGTACTCCCCCGTTCTATACAGTCAGAGCATAACATATTCCTGCAATAAATACTGAAAAATTAACTAAAGAGGTATATTTAATATGTGAGCGAAAAGTATAAAATCAGAGATCAAGACCAAATCTACTTTGTAACCTTTAGCGTAGTTCAGTGGATTGATTTTTTTACTCGCCCTGTATATAAAGACTTAATTTTAGAGAACCTGAGATTTTGCCAAGAGAACAAAGGACTGATGATCTATTCTTGGTGCATTATGTCAAATCATATACACATGATTGTTGGACGAAATTCAGAGAACAAAATCCAAGATATTATTCGGGATTTTAAAAAATTTACTTCAGTCAAAATGATAAAGGCTATTGAGCAGAATCATCAAGAGAGCAGGAAAGAATGGTTATTATGGATGTTTAGAAAGCTTGCTGAGAAAAGTAACAAGCATCAAAAATATTGTTTTTGGCAAAATGAGTATCATCCAATTGAGCTTTCAAGTAACCAGATGATGGAGCAGAAATTGAATTACATTCATAACAATCCTGTGGAAGAAAGAATAGTAAATGAGCCTCAAGATTATGTCTATAGTAGCGCAATTGACTATGCCGGGGGAAAAGGGTTGCTGAGAGTGAGTTTCATTGAATGAGGCAGCTATAAAAAAAACACAGAAGTAACGTAGGAAAGCACGGAAGTAACTTCCGCGCTAGCGGGGGCTATTTGAATGTAATGAAGGAGTGAAATAAGATACGGGAACTCTGTTTTGTTAAAGTGGTATGAGTTTATCAAAAATTGGATTGGGAGGCGGATGTCATTGGTGCACAGAAGGCGTATTTTCTATCATAAAAGGCGTGCATCAAATAGATCAAGGGTGGATGGCTTCCAACCAACCGCATGATGATCTTTCGGAGGCCATTATAGTACATTATGACCCACAGATGATTACGCTTAGCAACTTGATTCAAGTGCACTTGCATACTCATGCATGCACTTCTAATCATTCAATGAGAGGAAAGTATAGATCAGCTATTTATACTTTCGGTGTAGAGGACATCCTTGTTGCTCATCACGCCTTAACCGAATTGTCACCCAATTTTAATGACCCCATCATTACACAAGTGTTAGCGTATGCTTCCTTTAAACGGTCTGAAGAAAAATACCAGAATTATTATCAGAAAAATCCGGACAAACCCTTTTGTAAAACCTATATCGAACCTAAAATTCAGTTCCTGCAGAAGTCCTTTAGCGAATGTACCAATCAGGTACTTTTAAAGAAGTAAATACACCATGAGCATACCGATTTTGGCTTATCATTAATTTTAAGTTGGCAAAAAAGCCCCATCCACTTTCGCAGATAGGGCTGAATTAGTTTAAGACCGATAAACTAGTCCTTCGTTCCTTGTGCAGTAACACCAAATTGCTTGAGTTGCATCGTCATAGTAGTCTTATCTCCACTATTGTCAAATTCAATCACGACTTGTTCATCCAGCGATACCCACTTCCCATCTTTCGGCATCACTACCACATTCATTCCCGCAGCAGGGACTTTCACCTTTACTAGACCCTCATCATTTTCCATCATGGCTTTAATGTTAAAATTGGAAATGGTGTAGGTGCCATAGATAAATTCTGGCACATCCACTCCAATCATACGATCTTTCAGTGGTGGATAGAAATTGTCACTGTCATCCAGGTCAGGCAAACTCGCATTTACAGATAGACTTTCTATCTTCTTATATTCTGGAATCGAAATCACTTTCTCCTTTTGTCCATAAATCTCCTTGGCAGAGATAGAGATTTCATAATCAGTTCCGTCATTGTACTTCACTTCTACTTTCATAGGCACAGGTCGTTTTCCTGTATTGATGACCGTGAGCTTATTCTTCTTAAGCTCTCCAATCTTTACATCAGGATATCCAAACTCAAAGAACCATGGTTTCCATAGCCAGCTCAGGTCCTGTCCACTTACATCTTCAAAGGTGTAGAAGAAATCATATGGGATTGGAGATTTCTTCGCCCAGCGATTGATATACTCCTTATAGGCTTTAAAAAACAGTTCATCTCCTAAATGAAAATGAAGCATCGAATAGATAAACGATGGCAATGGATAAGCTGAATAGCCGTAATTGGTATCGTCCATAAACTGAGAAGAAGCAAATAATGGCAGATCTTCATATTGTCCCTGCATCCCTCCTACACTTCCTTTGTAGTTGGTAAAAAGGTCTGAGCTGTCATTCTCAAAAAATCGGTTAGTCACCAATGAAGTAATGTAATCAGCCCATCCTTCATCCATCCATGCAAATCTTCTTTCGTTTACACGCACATACATTGGAAAATACATGTGATACATCTCATGAACGGTCACTCCCAATCCGGGACCTCCATTGTAGGCCATCATTGGGAACTCCATTCCTCCTCCTCCTAAGCCAATAAAAGTGGTAAATCTTGGGTATGGGTATGGCACCCCTGGAATATCTTCCGAGAAATGCTTCATCGTTTTTTGTTGGTTAGGTGTCATCGCTGCAAATCCACTCGGATTTCCAGACGGGTAAACAGAACTGATCAAGACATCTCTTCCATCTACTTTCTGAGAAGCAGCGTTCCAGTCGTAGTGATCACTCATCGCAAAAGCAAAATCAGGTACTTCGTCTGCTTTGAATTTCCATGTGCCCGACTTATGTTCAAATCCATCCTTTAAGTCATCTCCATTGATAATATCCAATGGCTCTGTGGCCGTTAATGCCTTATTGTAGCGTTGCAAAACGTCAGCATTGAATACTTCATTTGGATTTTGCAATACCCCTGTAGACCAAATGGTAAATGACTTAGGAGCGGTGAATTCCACGTCAAAATTTGCCAAGTTATTGTAGAACTCAGTTCTAAATGAATAGTCCTGTGTATCCCAACCGAACACATCATCATATACTGCTACTTGTGGATACCAATAAGCTACAAAGAATGAAGTGCTGTCCGCTACTCCTGTTCTGCGATTGGTGTAGGGTACTAACTGTGCCCAGTTGATTGCTAAATCAATAGTCTCACCACTTTTCACTGGCTCTTCTAATCGAAGAAATAAGTTGGTTCCATTTCGAGTAGCAGCTCTGCTCTTCAAGTCGATGGAATCCCCTCTAACTTGTACCATTGACAGAGTTACACCATCGTCTACATCACGTTCGTCTACACTCGAAGCTCGTGGATTTCCTTTCTTATATACATCGTTGTATAGTCTCACCACAACGGCCGAAAGATCATCTGGACTATTGTTGGTATAGGTGATCATAGACTCTCCACTGATTTGTCTTGTTGCGGGATCGATAGTGGCTTTGATGGTATAATCTACAGTGTTGTGCCAATAGTTTGCTCCTGGCTTTCCATCATACGATCGGGTTCCATTTTTGTATGCTTTCTGCATCTCTGTAGGCATAAAGAATCGCTTCTCTTGCGCAATCAGCGATACACAAAGCGTCAATGCGATAAGTGTTGCTATTTGTCTCATAGGGTTTTGTATTTGAATATTTAGTGTATCACAAAGAAAAACAAATTCTGATATGTTCAGGTAATGAGTTACACAAACGGGCTTAGTGACTTCATCCGTTGTTGAAAATATGGTAGATCTCCATATTGGAAATCTCAATCTACTCAGTGAATGAAGTTATTCAATTCACAATTACACATGCTGTATGAAACTCCATCCTCCTAAATCACTATATTCACCTGATTTAATTTGCCATAACCTCTATTATCGCCACATATACATGCACAAAACCTATCCATTCTTCCGTTTGACTACTGAAGGAACATTGCGTTCATCCATTATCAAAACATCTCTGTTTGTACTGATTGTCCTTTTTTCATCATGTTCCAATGAATCCGAGAAAGATCCCTATCCCCTACTTGGAGCAGGATTTGGCATTAACAACTCCACTTTACTAGTGAATGATCTGAAAAGCACACGCGATTATTATGCAGACACACTTGGATTTGATGTGCCTGGAGTGGATGAGTTTGAGAATGGTATTTTCGAAGGAACGGTAACCACTGAGATCGAATTCCCCGACATGTCATCTCTTAGCTTCCTTTCTTTAGAGGACTCCTTAGTGACGACTAATACACCCTCTTTTATTGCTGCATTTCTAGCAAAAAATGAAGGGATAGGCATGTACTCTGTATCCAGTTCATCGGTGGATACCACCTATGCATGGCTTACGGATCAGGGCTTCAAAATGGATTCTGTCAATTCTTATCGTACTTCAGCTGAATCACCAAAGGGCTGGTCGTGGGATGATGGTAAGGTGCAGGAACGAAGCGTCGTTTTCACATCCAAGAATCCAATATCCTATCTTCCTCAATTTGTAGAGGACACTGATGCCGATTATCAACAAATGATCAAGCAGCAGAAAACATACTATGCCTATTAC
>CAYGTD010000302.1:0-4443 GCA_964352725.1 uncultured Roseivirgaceae bacterium | reverse complement strand
TGCTCTTCCTCCTCCGCAAAATCCGTCGAAAGCTAATGCAGAAAAATAAAGTGACTACCTACCTACTATATGCGATCGGTGAGATTGTACTCGTAGTTATCGGTATCTTAATAGCCGTCCAAATTAATGATTGGAATCAAAGAAAGGAAAAAGAGAAAGAGCTTGTTGCACAACTAAACACGCTCTACTCAGACATTCAAGGTGATTCTATCTACTTTTCAAACAGGATTAGATATGACTCTACAATACTGAGGTATTTGAATGCCGTATCTAGGCACCATTTTGAAAAGATAGACTTAAGTTATCTGGCGTTGATTCTTATATCAAATGAGAATCCAAGAGAGTTTAGTCAGATCACTAGTGGGCTAAAGCAAAACGGACTCTACGAGCTTATTAAAAGTAGCAGCTTAAAAGAAGAGCTCAGTAATTATGCGTCAAGTTTAGATCATCACAATGAGTATTCTTCTTGGCATAAGAACTTTATAATTAATAATACAGAAGGATATCTAGTAAAAAATTATCCCCTCGACACACTTTTGAGAATCCCAAAAAGTGTTGCTCTGGATGGACTTAAGAATAAAAACCTTTCTTCAATGACCTCTTTTCAATTAAATAATTATCAAGGTCACATTACCAATAAACTGAACGCTTCTAGGATTGCTCAAAGAATCCTTGGAATTCTACGATCAGAATACGGCATAACGGGTAAAAAAGAAGTGTTACAATAGATATGCTTTTCCTACTCCTCCAAATCAGAGCAAAACTCATGCAGACACATTTTAATAATATTTTTAAATCATACTTTCTATTTTTCATAATCTTTATCCTCTCAGCAAGCTGCGAAACATCTATTGATAAGAAAGAATCCGTAAACAAAATACCTGCAGTGATTAAACCACAATTACCCGATCCACTCAAAGCAGGTTGGGAAGGTGAATCTGTCTGTGAAGTAGTAGAAGAAAATGAGCATGTAAGAGTATTGAAATGCGTCTTTCCTCCAGGTGTTGGTCATGAAAAGCATTACCATGACCCTCATGTTGGGTATACCTTAGCAGGCGGGAAGTTTCAAATGACTGATTCATCTGGAACGAGGGAAGTAAATGTACCAGCAGGGAGTTCGTTTGGTAGTGAAAAGGTAATCACTCATGAGGTACTTAATGTAGGTGAAACAACCGCGGAGTTTTTGATCATTGAATATAAATAGCACATATGATTCTACTGAAAAAGATTCGCCAAAAGCTGATGAGAGAAAGTAGATTTTCCAAATATCTACTTTATGCGATTGGTGAAATCCTACTTGTTGTCATAGGGATTCTGATCGCGGTATATATTGATAGTGAAAGAAAAGAATCCATTAGAGCAAAGCAAGAGCAGAAAATACTGCAACAAGTAAGTTCCGATCTTGAAAGCAATGCGGAGGAATTAGACCAGTTGCTCTCAAAGCTCAACATGATTGAATCAGTAGCAGATTCTGTACTTAAGAGTATCAGAGAAAAAAAGAAAACCAAAGGTTTTTTTGCGCAAGTATCCATTATTCATTCTCGCTTCTTTTTTACAGTCGCAAGTGCCGGCTACACTCAGCTACAAGGATCACAAGGTGTGGTTGTGCAAAATGACGCATTGAGATATGGACTGGTAGAGCTGTACGAAAATTACTTTTCCCAACTGGCAAGAAGACGGGAAAAAATCATCGATAACTTGGACAATCAACTTAATCCACTGACTAATGAACGATTCCTCATCAAGGATCAGCTTAGTTTTAAAATTACCAATTTCGATGACAATTCATTTGACATTTACGAGCCAATTGATTTTGATGAATTAGTGGAAGATATTGTTTACTCAAATGCCATTATCAATCAAAAAAGACTGATTGTCATTCAAATAAAACAGCTTGAAGAAACTATTGATAAATTGAACAGCATCAAAAAATTGCTTGACTAGTTGGTCCCAACTATACGCTTAATTCCTTCTATTAATATGGCTACTTCCTCAACCGTATTCATTGGTCCTATACTAAACCTTAAGGTTCCTGATTCGCTCGTGCCAACAGCCTCATGTGCTAGTGGAGCACATTGAAACCCATAGCTTCCTTTGATCTGATAATGATCCCAAAGCTCATCTTTCATTTGCTCGAGAGAAATTGTGCCGCTCTTAATAGATACTGCTCCTGTATACCTTCCATACTCATTCCCTCCTACTACTTCTATTCCTTCTATATTTTCAAGGCCCATTCTCATTTTGAGTACAAGTTCATTTCTATTAGCCAACAGTTCATTCCACCCTTTTTCTTCCAGCCATTTGATTCCGGCTGTCAATCCTGCGATGGTCATCATTGGCGCAGATCCTGTGTCACAATACGATGGTAAAACGGTTCTCTTTTTATCACCGACAGTAATTTCACAGGCCGCAGTTGGGCAACTCATAGAAACTCGCTCTCCAATGTAAAGTCCTCCAATTCCTTGAGAACCAAACGGTCCTTTATGTCCAGCAAAGACAAAAAAGTCTGGGTCCAATTCCGCAATGTTGATGGGTATGATGCCGGCCGTTTGTGCACCATCAAGCAAACAAACAGCTCCATATTGCTTAGACAATTTCACAATATCTTCGAAGGGCAAAACCTCACCTGTTACATTGCTCGCCATAGAAACCGCAACCATCCTCGCTCCTTTCTTCAGCTCACTCTCAAGCACATCCAAATCAAAAGGCCCCTCTACACTCCTTGGGACAATCACCCCCTCCACTCCTCTTTCATTTTGCAATTTGTAATACCATCTGGAGAGTGCATGATGCTCCATGGTACTCATGATCAATCGATCTCCTCTATCCCATGGAAAATCACTAAATGCTATAGCCAAGCTTTGCGTACAGCTTTGTGTAAACATGAACCGATCAGGATTCTCTATCCCGAAAAAAGAAGTGACCACTTCCTGCCCTTCCCTAAAGACACCCAGCCATTGATCAGGAGTTGTTTGATTGAACTGATGAATTGCTTCATTGACTACATCAGGTTTTGGCCAGGTAGTACCAGCGTTGTTGAAATAAATCATAGAGCAGAGTTAATCATTAGCGAATAAGGTAGCGGTAGCGTTCCGGACCAATCAGCACTTGATCTGACTCCCAACTTTCATGACTTGAAAAATACTGAGTCGCCTCCTCATTCTCTTTCACTTGCCATTCAATTTCTATGGCTTTCTCATCCGCATAATCCATCATTCCTCTTCGCTCATCTACCAAGCCAATGTATCCTGAATCAGATGTTTTATAAATTTTCGTCCACCCTTGATCAGCCACCATTTGAAAACCTAACACCTCCTCATAGAACTGCTGCATCTTCAACATGTCATTGTGATACGTCCATGTAATGGAGCCATAAAAACTTAACGAATCTATTTTGGTTTCTATCCATGGACTTCCTGACAAGTGCGCCATGAACAACTCGTTTTCAGGATGTTGCTTAAACTCCTCAAATTCTAATAGATATCCTCCAGGATCGATCGCCACAAATCCATCATGTGGCCCACCTTCCTTAGGTTTATAAGTGTACTTAATGGGTACCTCTTTCTCTTGCACGTGATTGTACCATTCTGGTAATTGATCTGTTAAAAAAGCGATCGCAGTGGATTTTGGCTGATCAGTGGGATGAAGTTCATTCGAGAAATGAACTTCAATCAATGCGTCATTACTAATACTGAATTGATTTTCTGAAGTTTCCTGAAGCCCCAGAATATCACTATAAAAAAGACGCGCCTCCTCCAAGTTTTCATAGTATAGATGTGTGATTTGTTTACTCACCTTGAAACTATTCAGGGTTTTAAACTCTGAGTTTTTCATCAGCAACCGATTAATTCCTTGTGGAGAATAACCCAATAAACGTCCAAACCTGCGAGCAGCTTTCATTGGTTCCAAGTAATTCAACTCACTTTTGAGCTGCTGATATTGGGTAAGTCTTGGTGGAGTAGAAACGACAACTACTTCCTTACCTTCTGTGCTACTTTCAGACCACAGTGGTGTTACAAGAAAGTCAGTTTCTCTCCATATTTCAACTTTCCATTCCTTCGCTATTTGTTCAAAATCATTCCAATTTTCATCTACCTCTGCTTTGCTCATTGGTTTACTGAGAGCCATTGGTTTCGCATCATTTGCTACCATCTCACACAGTGAGGAAAAGTTGGTTTGTGATACATCTCTAGAGGTGCAACTCGTAAATAGCAGCAATGAAAAGATTAGATAATTGATCAAGTTTCGCATAAGTGTAAATATACTTCACAGGTCTGCTGATCATTAAAATTCTTCTAATCAAAAACACGAAACCTAAGCAGACTGAAGAATGAACTATTCGAAGTTTGAATTGCCTAGATGACCGAATGCACAAAGTGACCAGAAACAAAAAGAGGCTGTCTCAAAAGCTTTAAAGCATGTCAGGTTGAGCCTGTCGAAACC
>CAYGTD010000301.1:0-4476 GCA_964352725.1 uncultured Roseivirgaceae bacterium | reverse complement strand
GGATATGCAACAAGAGATACAGTACCCACAAACTCATTATCGTATCGGCTAAACTTTCTAGTTTGGATAATTCTTCCCTTTATATCCATTAGTTCAGCTTCCAAAAACTCATTCTTACCGCTCTCAGAGATCAATCGAATCTGGAAAAGGCCTTTAGTAGGATTTGGAGAAATCGACAGCATATTATCTTCAATTCCTAGCACTTTGCTTATGATTACTGTTTCCTCATACTTACATTCCTCAGTTGTCTTTACTACTACGTCATATGAGCCATCTGTGAGGTCATTAAATATACTTTCATCTTGGAATGTAAGGCCTCCATCAATGCTGTATTGAAGATTAATACCTCCTGATGCTGAGATTATGATTGATCCATTAGATCCATTTTCAACATTTAGAGCTTCAACATCAACAGTTAATTTGCATGCATCAGCAGCTTCTAGACAAAATTCTTCCTCTGCTGCTTCACCAAATCCACCAGTTCCACTAACCACTACTTCACCAAACGCGTCTGTGACACTAAATGAGCCATTCTCAATTCCATCTCCGAAAGAATCAACAATAATGAACGTATAGCAACTCTCGTCTGTAAGACAGATGGATTCTGTAATGGTAGTATTTTGCTCTGTAAATGGACCTCTAACAATTAATATGTCATCATTTTCATCTGCTATACCCCATCTGGTTTCATCCGGATAGTCATCAGTTGTTATTCTTACTTCAACAGTCATTAAATCATCTGAGTTATCTACTGTGACTTCATCTGTATTATTGCTTGTATCTTCATCAGTTGTTCCATTAGGGTTCTTTGCTTCTATAATAACTGTGTTTTCGCCAGCCACAAGTGCATCAATACTAATTTCCTCCTCCGAAATCTCACCAAAAGATAGATTTCCTGACCATTCAATGGTTTCTATAATTGTGCCATTCAAGCTCAAATCAATACTCAATGAAGTCAATGGATCTGCTCCTTTATTCGTTATCTCAATGATTGTTGGGAACTCAGAAAGGCATGCGCTAAAGTCATCTGCGAGCAATGAGACAGCAGCATCAACAGCAGGGAAATTTCCATTTCCTAAGCATACTAAAGCTTCTTGTGAAGAACCAAAATCTCCAACACTCTCAAAAATATTATTTCCTTCTGCATCGGATAAAGTAAATGAGCCTTCTCCAAAATCACAGCAAATACCATCTGATTCTGTATCGAAAATGGTGAATATGTAACACTGATCTTTCGGTAAGCAGAAGTTTTCTACAAAAGTAGTTTCGGCAACTCCGTAGGGGCCACCAGTGTAGACAACCTCATCGCTTTCATTAGTAATTTGCCATGTAGTTTCATCTGGATACTCATCCGTTAGAAGTGTTAATGTTACTTGTTCTAGATTATCATCTAAATTAACTGTGGTATTAGAAGTATTATTGCTAGTAATGGCATCAGTCTCACCATTTATCATCAATATAGAAACTGATAGGTTATTAGACCCATTTATTAATCCATCAAATTGAGTTTCTATGATGGCTTCTTCACCTGTGCTAAGCGAACCACTGAAACTAATTGTAGATGTAGACGTCCCATTAACAAATAATTCAATTTCTGCGGAAGTAATCACTTCAGCACCATTGTTTACTAATTGAATAATTCCTTCGAGATTTTCATTACATGAAGATGATTCCGCATTTAGTATCACCAATCCATCTAGTTGAGCAAGATTACTCACCTCTTTTGTGCGTGTATCATTTCCTGATGATTCATCACCTGTGTAAGAAACGTTAACAGTAATATTATACTCTCCAACCGTGGATAAGTCAATGGCATTGGAAAATGTGTGCTCATAACTAGCGCCAGAATTTAGCGTCTCAGAGTAAGTAAATGTTTCTATTTCACTCCCATCAAGACTAAGAATGATGTCAAATCCGGTAGCTGACAGATTGCCATTGTTTATTATAGTCGCAACAACTTGCTCAGAAGCTGTGAGATTAGCACCTGTAGATGGAGAGTTTATACCAGACACAGCGATATCATTATCTTTTTTCTCTAGCTGAAAAGCAAGTAATCTTGTCTTAGAGTTGTCAACTCCATTACCGCCATATTCGGCAGTATACCAGAAAGTCTGACCATCTAATGGATCAACAGTGATGTGAGGATAATCTCCAAATCGATCAGTGTTTATAAAATTTGTTCCAGTCACAGCCACATATTCTTCCACAGTCATTTGGCCAAGAGGATCAGAAGCAAATCTTCCAGTAAATCGAATACCTGCAAATTCCGCGGCACTACTCACATTGTACGCCATCCCAATATTTCCTTTCTCATCCATCCCAATAGAGCCCATATATCTATGCAGTCCATCGTCTGGTGCAAAAGTTCCTTCCTGATAGATTGACCAGTCGTTTCCAGCTGTTCGCCTTAATTCCATCCATCGAATACCAGATAAATTTTCTCCATTCGTTACGTCAGTAATGAAATTCAAAACAATGGATTCATGTGTCTCAAAGTTTCGATAGTGTGGAATATTCATCACTACTTCAGGGATAGCATCTAGCCCTCCACTCCCTTCACCGCCTTGTGAAAGACAAGCAAATCCACCAGATTCATTGTCGCAAGGATAACTATCAAATGGTGTGGTTTCAAGAGTCAGTTTTTCTACAACAGTATTAGATGGATCATTCAGATCGATATCAAATGAAAATATCTCCAATGCATCTGCTGAAACTTCTCCCCATGAAGAGTCATTTATTTTTACTGCGATTGGTTTGTCATCAACGGGACCTACAGATCCATTCCAGTGCACAGGTGTCGTTACATAGAAACCTGCCTCTGTGCTTGTATTTCCAACTATTTCAACGCGCTGAATAGTGACATCAGCCTCACCTGCCATTAGCGCCGAGCGATCAATGAAATATTGATGTAGACTTCCTGGACCCACTTCATTGGTAGTTACTATTACATAGTCCGACCAGATAGCATACTTAGGGTAATCAGGAAAGTTAGGTGTAGCAAATGAATAAACGCTGTAGTCTCCAGTTGGGTCATCGGTTTCGGAAACGGCAATGAGTAACAAAGCAGGGTCAGCAAATTCTGTGATAATCCACTGATTTGTTTCATGATCAAATAATACAATTGGATCACCTAAAGAGGATTCCCCTAAAGGCTCCCACAAATCATTGGCTGCAAATTCTGTGATTTTATTTCCACTTTTATCGAATATTCCAATTTCAGTGGCATTTATCGCTTGTACATAATGATTAGTTCCGATGGAACCCGTAGGATCATGGGGTGATCCAAAACTATTAAAAAGTCCATCTGTATTTACCAATGGTTCTATGATAGTATTCGCATTTTGTGACAATTTTAGCTGTCTTAAAGGATCTACTCCTTGATGTTCAAGCTCAGGAAGTATAGACTTGCTTTTTCCTCTACCAATGAAGTTGGGAGGCATTTGCTTGTCTTGTTTCTTTTTGTTTCGTTCAGAAAGAGATGTTTTTTTAAAGGAGTTTAGCTTAGGACTCACTTTGCCCAGAAATACTGCTTGCGTATTCGCTGCACGAACAGAAACAACACTCTCTTTCTTTTGCCCAAATGTCAAACCGGACAGTAAGATGAGGACCACTAGTAACTTAATTTTCATGATGATTAGGTTTATCGATTTAGCTATTTGGGCTAAATATTAATTATTAGTAATGTTTTCGTTTTCGCTTTTTTCTGCTGAAAGCACAGAAATTACTTGCAAATCTTTGGAGAGTTCATCTTTCAATTTATTGATCTCTTCTTCATTTAACTCCAATTTTACCATCCATTGATTTTGTGATCTACTTGTTCGCTTTTGATTTTTGATAATTATACCTTCAAGGGCAGCTATATCATTTGGTTCTACCTGTTCTTCCAATAGGAGAATCAGTTCAATGGGCTCGGCAGCAACGTTTTGTGCAGATTTACATGCATATGTAAATGCAAGAGGTAGTATGAGTAAGTAAATTGTTCTAAGTGTCATAATATGAGCAATATACGAAAAGATGAAATTTAGTAAGATTATTGAGATGAGTTGCTTTGAAAACAAATCGCAGGACAAGGGTTGACAATTGTCATACCTCGTGGGTTTAACATCAACTAGTTTGCCATCAAAACAACTTTAACCCATCCCTCAAAATGATAGCTAACGAAAATCCTGATCTAAAAATAGCACAATCTACGACGCTACAGCCAATAGAACTGATTGCCAAGAAATTGAACCTCAACAATGGAGAAATAGAGATGTATGGAAAGTTTAAGGCCAAAATTCCTCTCTCGTATATAGACGAGAAAAAGGTGAAGGAAAACAACATGATTTTGGTGACAGCCATTACCCCTACTCCTGCAGGAGAGGGAAAAACCACCGTTTCCGTAGGTCTAGTAGATGGGCTAAATCTTATTGGAAAACAAGCTGTTGCTGTTCTAAGAGAACCATCCTTAGGTCCTGTTTTCGGTATTAAAGGAGG
>CAYGTD010000300.1:0-4502 GCA_964352725.1 uncultured Roseivirgaceae bacterium | reverse complement strand
TCGTCGCTGCTATTGAAGCTGCCGGAGAGATCAGCATTGAATCAGTGAAGGCGGTAAAAGAAGCCATCAATGAAGGAATTGATGGAGGAAGAGATATTTTGAAGAAGTTGTAAAAACATCACTTCACTTATTTATTAGAAACACTACTAATTCTGAAGTTGGTAGTGTTTTTTTTATAAATGTCCTCTTGTTGCTAAATCCTTCCTGATCTCCTTACGTTTGCCTACACTATGAAAAACGCGTCGATTCTCTTCTTATCATTCCTATTCATTTTTTCGTGCTCTACTTCTACACCCACTGCTCAAGAAGTGGTTGATAAAGCCATTGAAGTATCTGGGACTCAAGTGCTTCAAAACGGTAAGGCGAGCTTCACTTTTAGAAACATTGCCTATCAATACGAGCGAAGCAATGGGGTTTTCACTTATTCCAGAATGCAAAAGGACTCTACAGGAGTTGAAGTAAAAGATGTGCTCAACAACGAAGGTCTGATCCGATATATTGGTGGAGTAGAATCATCCATTTTGGAAGAGAAAAGAACCTTATACTCAGCCTCTGTGAATTCGGTCATCTACTTTTCTTTTCTTCCATTTTGGCTAAATGACGCTGCAGTGATTAAATCTTATCAAGGAACTATCAAGATAAAAGACACCAATTATCATAAAATCAAAGTCACTTTTGAGCAAGAAGGTGGAGGAGAAGATTACGAAGATGTCTTCTACTACTGGTTCGATACAGAGGATTATAGCATGGACTACATCGCTTATAGCTATAATGAGGAAGATGGAGTTGGGATGAGATTCCGAGTGGCTTACAATGACAGAAAAGTAAATGGGGTAGTTGTTCAAGACTACAAAAACTTGAAACCTAAAGTGAAAGACAGTTTTTCAGTAGGACAATTAGATGCTGCTTATATGAATGATCAATTAGTGGAGCTATCTTTAATAGAATTGGAGAATATGATTATTACACCTCAATGATGCAAAAAATTTTACCTTTCGTTTTCACATTCATTCTAGCTTGTCAAGCGACACCAAACAAAGAAACGAAGGTTAATAAATCCGATAGTGCCGGCATTACTTTATCTGATCTGGAAAATCAAGCCATTGAATTGGATGCTAAAATTACTATTCTCAATTTATGGGCCACATGGTGCAAACCTTGTATAGCAGAAATGCCTGCATTAGAAGCCATGCAAAAGCAGTTGCCAGAAGGAATCAAATTGTTAGTCGCATCAAATGAACCGATGGATCGACAGCTTAGATTCATTGAAAAGCAAACACTTGATTTAGCATTTGTTCAGATTACCTCCAGCCTAGAATCATTGGGTGTTTATGCCCTACCAACTACACTTATTCTAGACGATAAAGGAAATATTCTAGAAACAATGGTTGGTGCAAGAGCGTGGGATTCTTCTGAACAAATTGACCACATTACCTCCTATTTAGACAAATAACATAGCCTTCTTTCCTTGCACAGTAATAGAATATCCTACAAAAATTTTGTTAGAAATGAGCTGAGTTCGTATTCTGTGCTTTTCCAAATTGGAATTTCCAAAGTTTGAAATACTCAGCCAAGACATTTCTTATCATAGATAATCAACCGTTTTATTCAAGACATTGAATCTTTAATGATTTGAACTAATTAAGGTTAGTCATTAGATCATCTATTTTCTTATTCAATCGTGAAATAGCACCACTATATCTTTCATCCCACTCTTCTAATCTATCAGAAGATGAAAGAGCTATCTCGTATTCCAACCCTGGAAGAATCCAAGAAGCATACCCACTAAATGGATCGGAGGCAGCATATAAAGATCTATACCACGCTCCGAAATACATTCCTTTTTCTTCCAAGAAGCTCTTTTCCAAGGACAGTAACTGCTTGTTAATACTTTGAATTTCCTTACTAGAAAGCGCATTACTTGCCAGTTTGCTATTAAGTGACTTTGCTAACATCTCTGATTTATTAGCTAGTTCTTTAATGGCTGCATCCACTTTACTAAATCCTTTAAAATCCGTATCAAACTCTGTTATTTTCTTTTCAGCATTATCAAAATGAATCTTCAGGTCAGTCGCATATCGCTCTACGTCATATGGAATGAGCTCTGCATTTGCTAGTCGAAGACTCATAATTCCCACTAACTTTTCAATAGTAGATCCCATTTTAAATTCTGGATCGACGAACTTGGAGTAGTAGTAAAAGTCATCATAGTTGGAGTGATAAACGGTGGTTCCTCCTGCCCCACCACTTAGAGAAGGTACTCCTGCATGCATATAAAAGGCAATATGATCAGATCCACCACCCAAATTACCAATCGAGGGCTCCTCCTTATCTCCAGCCCATTGCTCAAAAACAGTTTTATCGGAGTAGGGATAATCTACCTCTTTGGCTGCATCCATGATCAATCTTTTTAAGGTAGGTGCTGCAGAAGCTCCAAAGCTTTTACCAGAAACACCTCCATCAAAATTGAGATAAGCAACAGCTTTAGCTTCTAATTGAACTCTCATTTGTTCTACCCATTCTGATGAACCAATGACTCCATGTTCTTCCGCATCCCAGTGACCAATTAGAATTGATCTCTTTGGTCTCTTCCCATCTGTCGCTAGTTTTCCAAGTGTCTCACTCAAACTTAGCAGCATGGATGTTCCACTATTAGGGTCAGTTGCTCCAAAACCCCAAGCATCATAGTGGCAACCTAAAATGATCCATTCATCTGGGTACTCACTTCCCTTTAATGTGCCAATCACATTATTTACTCTGACAAACTCTCGTTTTTGATTCACCATCAATCGTACTTTGAGTGCATTTCCACCTGTCACTCTATAAGTGAATGGTAATCCTCCTTGCCAATCTGATGGTACAGGATTCCCTTTCATTTGCTCCAAAATCTTTTGAGCTGATCCATAGGAAATAGGAGTCACTGGAATGGTATGTAGTTGCGCTTCTTTTGGATCAATTCGATTGACCTTCTGCTTATGATCAAGCGGTAACGCAGGCTCAAATGGGGTTAATGGATCACCTGTAAAATCTGTTGTTAATACAGAGCCTCGTTGAATGGTACTTTCATTATAATAAGGACCTTCTGGAAAGACTAACCCAAGATCATAGCCAGAATCTTCAGGATCAGTATAGATGATCAATCCTGCAGCACCACTTGCTTCTGCAAATTTTGCTTTGAAACCCCTAAAATTTCCACCATATCGGGCGATAACGATTTTACCTTTTGTATCTATTCCTAGCGCTTCCAATTGCTTAAAATCCTCCAATCTTCCATAATTAGCATAGACTACTTCAGCTGTTATATCACCACTACCCGAGTAAGCATTCCATCCTTTCCAAAGTGTCTCATCTGCTGAGTAGATATCTTCTTCTACGATATTCTCTTGTTGACTCAAAGGTTGACGAAATGGAGTCACTATCTCGACAATAGACGTCCCAGGCTTCTTTGACATGTAAATATCATACGGGTATAGTTTTACATCTAGGCCCGCTTCCTGCATCACTTTAGCCATGTAATCACGAACATCCTCATTTGCTTTATTTCCAGCTGTATGTGGTTTTTTTGTCAGTTCTTTTAGGTGCTTCTTAAATGAAGTCTCATCAACGGTCTTAATGAATAGAGCCTCAGTTTCTTGTTGCAAATTCACAGATTTAGCAGAAAATCCGGCTAATTTTTGCCCATTAGATGCAGTGACAAAACTTACAAAACAGATAATTGATATAACTCTTTTCATGATCGTGTGATTTAGATTGGGTCAGCTTCAAATGTATCGGATTTAGAAAATATATTTAGGTATTTCAAATCAACTTCTCATTTACTTACACTCGATTAGCCAAATTCAAAAGGTAATTTTTAGTTTGAATTTTGAAGGAATTTTGAATTTTAAGGAATTTTTACCAAGCACTATTTCATTTGACCATTTGTCAAAAACGGCCAGAAAATCAATGCCTTAAACTCTAGCTTTGTTTTTATTGAATTTTGTTATGAGCCAAGGATTGAAACGTATTCTGTACACTATTTTAATTTTGACTATTGTTGGAATAATAGCCTATCCGAAACTAGACTTTTCAACTAAAGCAGAAATTTCGGCTTCCGCTTCTATCGATCCAATTCTAACAGTAGAAGGAGAACGAATTTCTTTTGAAACTATTGATTACTCTGTCAGAGTAACTGGTACGATTATTCCTGACGAAGTGGTAGACCTTAATTCAGAGGTTTATGCAAAAATTGATGAAATTCAATTTTTAGAGGGTAAATCTGTTAAGAAAGGTCAGCTACTCGTAAAAATGAATGATGACGAATTAGTTGCTGAACTTGAAAAATTCAAATTCACACAAAAATTACATCAAGACAATGAATTTAGACAGAATAAACTTTTAGAAAAAGAAGCGATAAGTAGGGAAGAATATGAAATTGCCTTAACTACCCTCAATACAACGCTTTCAGAAATCAATCTCTTAGAAACAAGAAGAGCAAAGTACAAGATCTATGCTCCATTCAG
>CAYGTD010000299.1:0-4505 GCA_964352725.1 uncultured Roseivirgaceae bacterium | reverse complement strand
CAAGCCTTGGGAATGGATGATCAGATTGGCACTATAGAAGTGGGTAAGCTTGCCGATTTGGTATTGATAGATCAAAATCCTTTGGAAAATCTTAAAGTATTATACGGAACGGGAGCGATTAAACTCACTGAGGATAATGAGATAACGAGGGTAGGTGGAGTTAAATACACGATAAAAGATGGAATCGTTTATGATGCAAAAGAGCTCTTAAAAGATGTAAGAGAAATGGTGGAAGAGGCCAAAGATGGTAAAGAACTTGTCCAACCTGGCTATCCTAATTGGGAAGAGTAATGAAAAAATTAACACCACTTTTATTAATTGTAATTTTCTCTTGTCAAACACCTAATAGTAGAGAATCTTCTGTAGAAAGAACTCCAGTGGAAGCAGAGGAGCCTATAGATAAAATCATTTCCTTTCTAGGAGAAGAATTAACTCCGAAAGTATTGACCGAATCGACTCGTAAAAAGCATCAAGAGAATCTGGAGGTGGCTCAGAATAATTTCCAGCTTTATCCTGATAGTCTTGAAGTAATCATTTGGTATGGGAGGAGATTAGCCTATTTAGGGAAACATTTAGAAGCTATTCAGGTCTATACAGATGGTTTAGCCAAGTTTCCACTTTCCTATCGGTTGAGAAGGCATAGGGGGCATAGATACATCACTACTCGACAAATATCTAAGGCCATTGATGATTTTGAATTGGCAGCATTTCACTCCAAAAGCGCTGAGAACACAATAGAGCCAGATGGACTTCCAAATAGACTCAATAAACCTCTTGGAAATGATTTTTTTAATATTTGGTATCACTTCGGATTGACACATTATCTTGATG
Organism: uncultured Roseivirgaceae bacterium; assembly: GCA_964352725.1. Taxonomy (GTDB): domain Bacteria; phylum Bacteroidota; class Bacteroidia; order Cytophagales; family Cyclobacteriaceae; genus Ekhidna. Next base: position 3,674 of record CAYGTD010000299.1, on the reverse strand, counting down.
GTAGGTATGATAAAGCTATCTCTGCATACAATCAATGTATGAAAGTAAGTGACAATAATGACTTGTTGGTAGCAACTACTTACTGGCTATATATGAGCTATAAAAAGATAGGGAATCCTGAGATGGCTGAAGAATTGCTAGCTGAGATCAGCTCTAAAATGAATCTTATTGAGAACAATGCTTATTTGGATTTACTACTTCTGTTTAAAGGGGATATTGTAGTTGACAAATTGATAGCGAAAGCTACTTCACAAGAGGGAGTTCTTGATCCAACTCTTGCTTATGGGATTGGAAATTGGTATCAGCAACAAGGGAATACAGATAAAGCCAACGAGATTTTTCTTCAGATGATGGAAGGACCTAATTGGGATTCTTTTGGATTTATAGCTGCTGAGAAAGAATTAACAAGTGCATTTCCAGTACCATAATTGAATAATAAAACCCAGTCATTTTATATGCGTATATTTATGCAAACACGCATATATTATCATGAGAACAACATTAGACTTACCACAAAAACTTATAGATGAGGCCATGAATATGACGGGGGCTAAAACCAAAAGTCAATTAATCAAGGATGCCTTAGAGGAAAAAATTAATCGAATTAAACGACAAAAATTACTCTCATTCAAAGGAAAAATTGACCTAGGTATTGATTTGGATGATTTGAGAAAGAGAATATAATGTCATTAATTCTCGTTGATAGTTCTGTTTGGATTGATTTCTTTAGAAATGGGAATGAAATCTTGGAGAAATTAATAGTAGAGGATATTATTTGCACCAATGAATTAATTCTAACTGAGCTTTTGCCTAGTTTAACATTAACAAATGAAAAGGGTGTGGTAGAAGCAATGCTAGCAGTACCCTGTTTCGAATTAAATATTGATTGGGATATTATTAGGAAGTATCAAATTCTGAATCTCGAAAATGGAATTAATAAGATTGGGATACCAGATTTGATAATTCTGGAACAAGTGATTGAAAAAAATCTTACTCTTTTTACACTAGACAAGCATTTCAAATTAATGCAAACCCAATTCCAGTTTAAATTACTAGAGATTTAGCCTATTCTTCCACCATAGCCATAATCTCTTTTCTGAGTTGAATAGCTCTATCAGGAAAGTCAGTAATAATACCATCAGCGCCTGCATTGAGCATTTTGATCATATCTTCTCTTTCATTGACAGGGTATGCATGTACTTCATATCCTTTTGCATGCATCTGAAAAATTCTTCTTGGAGATAAAGTTGTCCATTCTGGATTAATAGCCTTCATTCTATTACTCTCTTTAGCTCGACCCATATGGATTCTAGTTTCTATATAGAAAGCAATTAACGGCGCAGAATCTTCTCCGATAATCAATGCTTTTGTCTGAATTAATGAGTCTAACGCGTGTACTTCATCAAGATAAGTAGGTTCATAAGATTGAAGAATAATCCAATCTTCACCATTTTTTTCAGCCATTACTACTTCCACCAATTTCTCAGCAAAATCATGATAATGAGGATGATCCATATGCTTTATTTCAATGAGCACAGTGGTTTGTCCATCGATATAGTCGAGTACTTCTTTTAAAGTAGGAATTCTCTCTTCTTTGAATCGAGAATCAAACCAAGATCCTACCTCAAATTGTTTTAGCTCTGCCAAGGTATAATCATGTACATCTCCAGTTACTTGATTTCCTAACGAATCTCTAGTAAGACGATCTAATCGTTGATCGTGGAAAACCACAATTTCTTCATCTGCGGTATGCCTCACATCCAGCTCTATTTGATCTACTCCTAACTCCAATGCTTTTTTGAAGGCAGCCATAGTATTCTCAGGAGCTATACCTGATGCCCCTTTATGAGCGATTATTTGAAAATCTTTCCCGCCTAATCGATCAAGATCCTTACTCGCGAAAATAGTACGATACAACCATGGTTCAAAAAGTGATAAGGCTCCAAAAAGGAGAAAGAATGGTGCGGAATACAATAAAAACTTTTTAGTCATTAGAGTGGTAATTAGATGGAAAAGTTAGCTAAAAACTACCAACCCGAAAAATTCGGGACTTATTCATTTATGAAGAGAAAAAGCACTATTTCATAAAATAAATACTTAAATCTGACAACAGATGGCAGAAACTACAATTACTTATTATGATCCAGGGTGAATTATTTCATTTAATTTTTTTCAAATGTTAGCCGCATTCAATTATTCTGCTGGTTTTATCGAATTAATACCCAATTCAGCTAATTGTTCCTCAGAAATTTGTGATGGAGAATCAATCATTACATCTCGTCCAGAATTATTTTTAGGAAAGGCAATAAAATCACGAATACTCTGCTCTCCAGCCATAATTGCACATAATCGATCAAAACCAAATGCGACACCACCATGAGGTGGAGCTCCATATTCAAAGGCTCCCATTAGGAATCCAAACTGCGCTTCGGCTTCCTCTTTAGTAAAACCTAGTACTTCAAACATTCTAGCTTGCATGGTTCTATCATGGATTCTTATTGAACCGCCACCAGCCTCTACTCCATTGATTACCATGTCATAAGCATTTGCGCGAACCGCTCCTGGATCTGAATTCAACTTGGATACATCCTCTGGTTTTGGAGCTGTAAATGGATGATGCATGGCATGAAACCTTTCTGTTTCGTCATCCCATTCTAAAAGAGGGAAATCCAATACCCATGCAGCAGCTACTTTATCCTTATCTCGCAAACCAAGTTGCTCGCCCATTTCAAGCCTAAGTTCATTCAATGCTTTTCTGGTTTTATCCACCTCTCCTGCGAGGATAAGAATCAAATCTCCAGATTTTGCATTACATCTTTCAGCCCACCCTTTCAATTCTTCTTGATTGAAAAATTTGTCGACGGAAGATTTAAACGTACCGTCCGCATTACACTTAACATATACTAGTCCTTTGGCTCCAATTTGTGGTTTTTTCACAAAGTCAGTGAGGGCATCCAATTGCTTTCTGGTATACTCTGCACAACCTTCTGCATTGATCCCAACGATCAATTCAGCACTGTCAAAAACCACAAAGTCCTTTCCTTTTGCTAAGTCTGTCAATTCACAAAACTGCATGCCAAATCGAAGGTCAGGCTTATCAGATCCGTACAGTTTCATTGCCTCGTCATAGCTGATTCGCTGAAAATCATTCAATTCAATTCCTTTGATATCTTTATACAAGAATTTCGTCATCCCTTCAAAAGTCTGAAGCACATCTTCCTGCTCAACAAATGTCATTTCACAATCAATTTGTGTGAATTCTGGCTGACGATCTGCTCTCAAATCTTCATCTCTGAAGCATTTAACAATCTGGAAATAGCGATCCATTCCAGCCACCATCAATAGTTGTTTGAAGGTTTGGGGAGATTGAGGTAAAGCATAAAACTCATTTTGGTTCATACGTGAGGGAACCACAAAATCTCTTGCTCCTTCCGGTGTAGACTTGATTAAATAGGGGGTCTCCACCTCTACAAATTCTTCCGCATTCAAATATTCCCTCACCTTTTGCATCATTGTATGACGCAATTGTAATTTCTCACGAATAGGGTTTCTTCTGATATCCAAATAACGATATTTCATCCGAAGGTCTTCACCTCCGTCTGTTTCATCTTCAATGGTGAATGGAGGAACCTTAGACCCATTCAATATTTCCAACTTGGTTACTCTAATCTCCA
>CAYGTD010000298.1:0-4525 GCA_964352725.1 uncultured Roseivirgaceae bacterium | reverse complement strand
TTGATGCCATACAAGCTAGAACATTGCCTGATACGCTTTGTAGTTCACATCCTCAGGTAAATAGCGGAATGATTACACTACTAGATTCAGATGTTTCTACTGGAGATTTGAGTGATTTCAATATTTCGATTTTGATTGGATCTGCAACGGGTGCTGATGTTGCAGGTTCTCCTTTCAATACACCGGCAACCACATCGATTTCAGTTTCAAATCTTGCAGCAAATGATTACTATATTATTGCTCAAAATGATTTGACTGGCTGTAGCGCTGCAGTTGGTATAATTAACGTTGCTGATTCTGTGAGAAACCCACAAGTCTCTCTTGTGAGTATCACTCCAGATAGTGATTGTGGTGCTGGGGTAAATGCAGGAGGAATTGAAGTCATTATTGATAATCAGTTTGATGAAACAGATCACTTTACAGTAGCATGGTTTACCGGTTCGGGAGCTGTTGGTGGAAATGAAATTGCTGGCGCGAATTCAGTTGTTTTATCTAATGTAGCTGCAGGTGACTACTCCGTCAGCGTGACGAATGATAACACGAGCTGCTCTATTGTTAGAAATTATACAATCCCTAATGATCCTGTTTACCCATTCATTACCAACTATGAAGTGAACAATGTCACCTACTGTGTTGATAACGGTCAATTTGTACTCTTAGAAGCTTCATTTGACGGAGTAAGTCTTGACTCTACAGCAATGATGGGAATTTATCGATTGGAGATTTATGATGATGCCGCTTTGGGTACTCCAACCGCTGATTCAGATGGGAATGCGAACAACTTTATTTATGAAGGATTGGGCATAGAAGATTATTATGCGACCATCAGAAAATTAGATTCAGACTGTGTGTCTGAGGCGCTAGTATTTGAGATAGAGGATAGAATATTCTATCCAGAGATCCTTATTGCGCTTCAAGAGGCAGATTCTACTTGCGCGCCAGGAGGTGCTCCTAATGGAACACTAGCTGGAACTGCAGATGGATTTGACGAAACAAATACTGACTATACATTCCAATGGTACTTAGGCTCAGTTGCGGATTATAATAGCGCTACTGCAACAGCTCTTGCAGATGGAGTTGACCCTGGTAATGGTTCTACCCCATCGGGAGTCAATAATGGAACAATTTCTGGCTTAGCGGCAGACACCTATACGCTGGAAGTGATGCAAACATCTTCTGCTTGTCAAAGTGTTGCTCAGTTTAGAATTAGAAACATACCAACAGAGGTAGAAATACTCAATATTTCGACGGTGGCAGCTACTACGTGTAGCCCTGGAAATGGTCAAATAAATATCACTTCAGTAAGCAGAGACTTACCAAGTGATTACACTTTTGATTATTATGATGTTGATCCAACTATTGGAACACCTACCCCAGTGCTAGCTAATGGCGGTTCTAGTTATAATCTAGCATTACCATTGACCACTTACTATATAATTGGTACGCATACTGCGCTGAACTGTCAGACGCTTCCATTCCAAGTATTGGTTGGTGAGAATGTGACATATCCTTCTATCGCTCTTAGTTCATTCAGAAAACAACTCAACTGTGATCCTAGTAATCCAAATGGATACTTGGTAGTTACTGCAAATGGAGTAGCAGCAACTGCACCAAACTACTCAGTTCAGTGGTATTTTGGAACGGACAATACAAACCCTCTAACTTCTGATGATTATACGGGTGGAGCTAACCTTGTAGGAGCTGCTACTGATTCGGTTGCAGGAATAGGTGCTGGTTTTTATACAGTTGAAGTGACGAACACAGCAACAGGTTGTAGTGCAATCGAAACGTACGAAATGGTAGATGCTGAATTTGATCCTAATGCCATTTCAGTAAGTAGCTCTGGTAATACAAACTGCATTAATCCTAATGGAAAAGTGTCAGCTTCGGTGATCAAACCAGGGCTGGATCGATCAATCAATGATTATACATTCTATTGGTTCTTGGGTGACAGTGCTACCGTAACTAATACTCCTGACATTGCCAATTCGTTTGCACAAGGACCATTGGTTGAAAACTTAGAAGATGGTGATTATACAGTGTTGGTCGTTGATGATATAGATAATTTCTGTGTCTACAATGTGAAAGATATTACAGTAGGAGACAAGAAAAAAGATCCTGTTTTCGATGTGAATGTTGTAAGAGACCAAACTGTTTGCTTCGATGTGAAAGACGGATATGCTGAACTTGTGTTCAATGGCGATCTATCAACAATAGATGTTGAATGGTATGCTGAAACAAGTCTTGACAATTTTGATTCTTTAGTTAGTTCACAAAATTTTGCAAGTAAACTAGATGCAAGAAGGTATAGAGTAACGGTGACAAACACACTTACTCAATGTTTCTCTCAGCAAGTATTCACAATAGACGAACCAGCTGTTATAGCCACACCAACAATAATTGTAAATGCAGCAAGAACAAACTGTGATACTGGTGAAAATGGTTGGAGACCAAATGGTGAAGCAGTCGCAAATGTTGATGGAAACTCAAGTGATTATGTGTTTACATGGACCAATATCAGAGACGCCAATGATATATTGACAGGAGCATCTGTATTCCAATTAGACTCTGGAACTTATGAAGTAACCGCAAGAAGTTTGATAACTGGATGTATAACTCCTATTCCTGGACAAGTTACCATTGGATATGAAATTACTGACCCTGTGTTTGAAGTTGAGTTCAACAATTCTATCTGTTTAAGAACAGAAGATGGAGCGACAAATCAATTCACGGGTTACGCTACCATCGTATTCAACGAGTTCAATGCAGCAACCAATTATGAATGGAGAGAGAATGATGAAAATGGGACGCTTGTAGGAACAGCTTCTACCTTAATTGATGCTTATCCTGGAGACTACCATGTATCATTTAGAGCTGAGAATGGATGTACATACAGCGCATCCTTCACAATCCAAACCTCTTTGACAGTTTATAATGGTATATCAGCGAACGATGATGGAAGAAATGACTTCTTCTTAATTGATTGTATCGATTACTTCCCTTCAAATCAAGTTATGATTTACAATCGAGCTGGACAGAAAGTCTATGAAGTGGATGGATACAACAATACATCTGTAAGATTTGATGGATTTAGTAATGTTGGAGTTGGAGATGCTGGTCTTAGACTACCTACTGGTACTTACTTCTACATTGTAGAGCTAGGAAATGGTCAAGATCCAATCCAAGGTTATATCGAATTAGTTAGGTAATTTTAGCACAAGATGAAAAAATTCACTTTTATCGTTCTACTTCTTTTAGGTTCATTACAGGTTTTTGCTCAGCAAAGACCTGTAATGTCCACCTATATGTTCAATGGACTCACACTTAATCCCGCATATGCTGGAAGTTTAAATGTGTTGAGCGCCACTTTCGTCCATAGAAAACAATGGATCAACGTGGATGGCGCTCCTACTTCACAAATATTCTCTGCTCACAGCTCTTTCTATTCAAATAAAATTGGAATTGGGATCCAAGCCACCCGAGATAGAATTGGTGTTCATGAGGAAACTTCATTTTATGGTAGCTATGCTTATAAAATTAAGACCTCAATAGGAATTCTAGCCATGGGATTATCAGGTGGTTTCGATAATAGAATTTCAGATTTCAGCCAATTAAATATCTTGGATAGAGATGACCAAAACTTTAGTAATATACCTACCCGATTCACTCCTAATTTTGGAACTGGCGTATATTTTGCAAATCCACACATGTACGTAGGAGTTTCTGTTCCTTATATTTTAGAAAATACACTATATGAAGTTTCAGATGGAACATCGGCATCTAAAGAGAGTAGATATTACTATGCTACTGGAGGAATCATCATAGGGCTAAGCCAAAACATTAAATTAAGCCCCTCAGCCCTCATCAGATACCAAGAACAAAGTAGGCTCGGGTTAGATTTAAACGCCATGATCATCTTCGATGGTATTGCATATGCAGGAGTCTCCTATCGAAGTGGTGATGCACTTGTTTTTCTTACTCAGCTTATCCTAAATGAGAATTTCAGATTCGGTTACGCTTATGATGCCACAACTTCTCCACTAGCAAAACATTCACGAGGTACTCATGAAATAATGCTTAATTACCGGATAAAATTGAGAAACTATAAGAAAGATCCTCAGTGTCCTGTTTACTTCTGATTTTTACTTAAGTCTGCGAGTAATGCATTTATTAGTGAAAGCACCAAACTAAATAGCAAAGCCCACCAGAAATTATCAACTACAAATCCAGGTACCAGAGAACTCGCTATCAAAATGATGATAGCATTTATCACCAATAGAAACAGACCTAAAGTGAAAACTGTCAATGGAATTGTGAGTATTACCAAAAGAGGCTTCACAGTCACATTTAGTAGTGATAGTAATACTGCTATGATAATCGCAGTAACAAACTCATCCACGGTAACACCAGGAAGTAAATAGGAAGCGATTAAAACTCCTATAGAAGAAAGTAAGATTTTAACTAAAATATTCATTTTTCATTTTCTTTAAACCAACCTGCATACATTGTATAATTCCCTGCAATT
>CAYGTD010000297.1:0-4566 GCA_964352725.1 uncultured Roseivirgaceae bacterium | reverse complement strand
CTCCAATATTACTATTCGGAGCTATTTGCGATTAATCCCATAACTCTCCCCGTAGTTCCGGTAACTATACTTGGGGGGGCACTCGCGATTTTTTTGGGATTCAGAAATAACAGTGCATACGATAGATGGTGGGAAGCAAGAAAAATTTGGGGAGGTATTGTGAATGCCAGCCGAACTTTTGGCATGATGATTACCTCTTTCTCATCCTCTGTTTTTTCAGAGGGACAAAAAGAACAAGCAGAAATTGATCAATGGCAAGAAGCTATGGTTTTCAGACACATTGCATGGCTTTACGCTTTGAAAATGCACCTCAGAAAGTTAAATTACTGGGAACACTTAGAAAAATATCTCCCAAAAAAGGAAGTAGAGGAAATTAAGAAATTTCATAATAAACCAACCCAGTTACTCAAAAAACAGGGAAAAGAATTGCAGTCTGCGTTTGAAAATAAAATCATAGAAGATTTCAGACACATGGAACTCTCGAATGTTTTAAAAGAATTTTATACTCTGCAAGGACAAGCAGAGCGCATAAAAGGGACCATCTTCCCTTATTATTACAACTACTTTACTGGAGTTTTTCTTTGGTTATTTATTATCTGCCTGCCATTTACGCTATTACCTCAGATGGGTTGGTCTACTATACCAATGTCATTTGCTATTTCATTTGTATTTAAAATTTTGGACAAATCAGGTGCAGTCACCGAAGACCCATTTGAAGGACGGGCATCAGATACTCCAATTTCCTCTATTACTAGGAATATTGAAATAGACCTATTAGAGATGATAGGACATAAAACAATTCCCGCACCAGTTGAGCCTAAAACGACCAAACATGGCGTTCTTTACTTAGATTAAATAGCGATCAATGGCAATTATCAGTAAGAAAAAGGAAATCTTTCCTATCAGTAATAGATTAAGGCAATACATCAAAAAGTATGATCGGGAGATTGATTTGCCTATTTATTATAGTGATTTACTGCGCTATGACAACTCCGTTCCTCTTTATGATAAAAAGGGAAATGACACACTTTGGGAGACTGTATTCTACCCACAGAGTGACATGGCTCATATTTATAGCTCTCTGAAAAAAGTATATGCTATCATGAAAGCCAATGGTGATCTGACTGTCATGGATCACCTAATTATTGATCGAGTAGATCTTTGTATTTATGGCAATACCCAACCATTCAGGATCAGAGTAGTGAATCAAATTAATGACAACTTTGATTATTTCTATATAAAAAATGCGGACGCTTCGCGAATTTATGGACTTGAACTAGAGCATTTGCTATCTCCCAACAAACTCAGCTATGTAGTAAACAAGGAGACGCTGATAGAAGAACATATTGTAGGTGTCCCGGCAGAGTTGTTTATCAAAAAATACCTCAATACTCCAAATATCAATGAAATACGACTTGCAAAGGAGTTTGTGAAATTCAATGAAAGGTGCTTCGTACGGTTACTTGGCGATATGCACTCCAGCAATTTCGTGGTAGATATCACTCCTGATTTTGAAGATGTGGAGTACCGACTTAGAGCCATTGATTTTGATCAGCAATCTTATGAGGGGAGACGCGCTATATACCTTCCTCAGTACTACACGCAAAATAATCCGATAATCAACATAGGGTTAAAGCATATGACCCTGGAGACGGTAAAACAATATCAGCGAGAAGAGAGGTCTAACATTGCCAACAGAATGAAGGTAGAGAAATCGAGAATTGATGATTTACTCTCAGCGATGAAGAAAGAGACGCTTTCCAAACCAGAAAATATTAAACGGCTCAGAGAAGAATTAGCTTCCTTTTATGAAGATGAAGACTTTTTGAAATGTAAATGCATGGGTGATTTAGTGGAACTAAGCTTAGAGATGCTTGTAAGGAAACCCAATTTGTATAAGGATTATTGATGAATCAATATCCACTATGTATAGCATCTCTAAATCAATTTAAATAAACTCCATTCCCAGCTCTCACTTCTACCATTTCGTTGATGGTAGTAGATAGTTCATAGCCCTTGTAGTTGGCATAGATTGGAAATTTACCGTGAGTCCTCAATACTAATACGGCCGTTTCCACCTTTTTCACCTCTAGAGTGAGCAATTTTGTTAGGCTATAGGCAAGTGTCCTACCACTATTCAAAACATCGTCACAAAGTATGATCGTTTTGTCCTTTAGCTTACTCACATCGCCATCAATCATGATATCCTTATTCAAAGGATTTTCTTTATCTAATGTAATGGAATAGCATGTTGAATCCTGCCCTTTGATTTCTTTTAGATTGGCGTTCAATTGATCCGCCAGCATTTTACCTCCAGGTTCCACGCCCACAATGACAACATCCTCATTCATGTTATTTTCATGGACTTGATAAGCGATCCTTTTTATAATTTGATCAACCTTGGATTGAGATAAAATTTGATTGTTACTCATATTCAGGCACTGGCATTACTTTGCTGTCCTTGAAAGTAGAAAGGATAATCATGGATTGCAAACCATCAACTACCTCAATTTCAGACACTTTCTCAAGCATCAATTGTTGATATGATTGAATATCGCTAGATATTACTTTCAGAATAAAGTCTCCCGAACCTGTAATGTGATGACACTCAATTACCTCAGCAATTTTGTTTATTTCATCTATAAACAAATCAATATTCTTTTTATTATGGCCCTTCAATGAAACCTGAACGAATGTATGAACTCCTAATCCAATTTTATCCGTGTCTAGTTTGGCATGGTAACTCTTAATGATTCCCGAAGTTTCTAGCTTCTTTACACGCTCTAACGTTGGCGCTGGAGAAAGTCCAATATCTTTAGAGAGTTGCGCATTGGTGATCTTTGCGTTAGACTGAAGTATATCCAAGATTTTTCGATCTATCTTATCAAGTTTAACACGGGATGATTGCATTTTCATGAGTGTTGCTAATTTATTTTGCGAGTACTTTACTTAGTGAACGCGAATATTCAAAATATTATTCGCTGCAAAAGTAATAATATTATCAAAAATTTTGACATTTACTTAAATAATCACTTAACCTTTAACAATTGATTGTAGAACAACCCTAATAGCTTTACCCTAAAGTTTAACTATTCGGTGAGTAGTCACATTCCCATCCAATGCTATATTGACAAAATAAATACCTGAACTTAAGGTGGACATATCTATGAAAATATTGTTCAGTCCTTCTTCCAAACTGTATGTTACAGATTGCTCCGTTTTACCAACAGAGTTAACGAGCGAAACTGTGGCTGTTGCCTCTTGAGGTAGCACTACTTTCATTCTAAACTCATCACGGACCGGATTAGGAAATGGAGCTTCAATTTGAACTTTGGGTTCTAGCGTTAGGCATTTTTCATTGTTCAATGGATTTAGATCATCATATCCAACATATTGAGATTCCAAATTGATGCAAACAAAAGCTGGTTTTGAAGAAGTTAAAGGTATTCCAACAGTTAATCCTATCCTTTGAGTTGCTCCAATTTCTATAAGCTGAAGAACCTGTTCTGAAGTTCCAAATTTGTCTTCCAGATTAATAAATACATCAATAATCTCTACAGGAAGATTACTTAAGTTCTGAATGTCAAGGAAAATTTTACCTACTCCATTTTGCTCTACAATTTGAAAATCAGCAATAACTAAATCTACCTCCGGAATGGCTATTAGAATATCCGTACTTACTGTATCCACACAGCCAAACGAATTGGTAGTTGCTAAACTTAGCTTGTAAGTCCCTACCTCTGAGAAAGTAACATCCGCTCTACTCCCAGTACTACTAATTACATTATCATTCAACAGCCATTGATAATCTACTCCACCTATAGTTGTATTCGTAAAAGTGATCTCATCACCTGGTAATCCGTATGTTTTAGAAGAGGTGAAAGAGGATAAAGGTGTTGGATCAATGATTAAGTCTTGAGAAGCTGAGACCAAGCATCCAGCCTCTGTTTCTACCTCAAATTCTACATTATAAGTTCCAGCGCCCAATTCATTCACTAAAATTTCTGTTCCATTTCCGATAAGTTGACCATCCAGCAGCCAGCTGCGAGAAATAATTACATCATCAAAATCAGTGGAATTATCCGAAAGAGCAATTACTTCATTGCTACAATTTCCAGCTGTAGAAAAACTTACCGAAGGTAGCTGCTGCACTTCAATTGTTTTGATTACTGACTCAGAACAAAAGTTTTCTCCGGTTACTTCTAGCATCACTTCGAAAAAGCCATTTGTACTGAAAACATGACTGACCTCTTTCGTGCCATAGCTTTGCCCTTCGATTGTCCACTGCCATTGCGTGATGGCATTACCAGCATCTGCCGTAATATCCTCAAACGAAGAACTCTCCCCTAGACAGCCTATATCAAAGGAAAAGTCTGGATTAGGCGAGCTTCTAATGTCGACTTCTTCTTCATATGCAGCCTCACAGCCATTGGAGCCTTGAGCGATAAGTTGAATTGTTTTAATTCCAGCGCTCTCAAATGTGATGTTCGGATTTTGCAGTGTTGAAACCTCTTCTCCATCAACCAACCAAACCCAAGCCACTACATCAGCATTTGTTATGGTGGA
>CAYGTD010000296.1:0-4579 GCA_964352725.1 uncultured Roseivirgaceae bacterium | reverse complement strand
GAAATTTCAGCCTATCTGTACCCGCTGATGGGGTATTAGATATTTCGTCAATCGGATTTAAATCGCAATCCATTTCCGTCAACGGACGAACCAGCTTGAAAATCACCCTCGAAGTGGATATAGCTGAGTTAAGTGAGGTCGTTGTGATCGGTTATGGAAGTGTTCGAAAAAGTGATATCACAGGAAGTGTAGCATCTGTAAAGGGCGCAGATCTTCAGGCTTTTCCATTGTTGAGTGCCTCACAGGCCTTGCAAGGAAGAGCAGCTGGAGTGGTGGTCCAGTCGGAAAATGGTGGAGAGCCAGGAGCCCCAATTGGCATCAAGATCAGAGGGACTACTTCTTTTTCTGCCAGTAGCTCCCCGCTGGTGGTGGTTGATGGATTTGTGGGAGCAACCATGCCCCAGCCAAGTGACATCCAATCAATAGAAATCTTGAAAGATGCTTCAGCCGCAGCAATTTATGGCTCAAGAGGCTCTAACGGTGTTATCATGGTAACCACCAAAAAGGGCGTACCAGGAAAAGTTACGGTTGATGTTAATTCAACTGTATCGACCTCTACCACCGCCAACAAACTTGACCTGCTCGATGCGGACCAATTCACAGAATACCAGAAAATCCTGAATCCTGCATATGTTCAGGGACCTGCGAACACGGATTGGCAAGAAGAATTGTACAGAAAAGGAGCACTTCATAATCATCAGGTTTCAGTATCCGGAGGAAGCGATAAAATTAACATTTATGCTTCTGCAAACTATTTCAATCAGGAAGGAATCATCATTAATTCGTCATTTGACAGAATTACTCTGCTATCAAACATTGATGTAACGGCAAGTGAGAAATTGAAAGTTGGAGTAAGTCTATTTACCAGTAGAAGTAATAAAAGTGGAGTATCCACACAATCGACCGGCTCAACTGCCAATGGTGGAGGAGACGATGTGATTGGTCTGATGTTCCGATTCAGACCTGATTTGGGTATCTATAATGATAATGGGACTTTTACATCTCAAAACGTTGGTGGGTTGCTTGACAATCCATATGCTGTTGCCACTGAACGTGTAAATGAAACTACTGAAGATAGAGGCCGTGCCAATCTGTATTTGGATTACAAAATAATTAAGGGCTTAAGTTTCAAAACGACCCTTGGTATCCGGACATTGAACGAAAATGTCAGAACATATATACCATCCACGCTAACTGAAACGGATGGGGGACTTGGTGGTAAGGCTCAAATTTCTAACCGTCAGTCCGATTATTTACTTAACGAAAATTATGTAACCTATACCCGAAACATAAGCAAGGGAAAATTGACTCTTGTTGCAGGTCATTCTTATCAGAGGGATATTACTGAAAGATTTTCAGCAGGAGCTACTGGGTTGATCAAAGATAGTTTTACGTACCATAATTTGTCAGGAGCCGCCGTTTATCTCACACCTACTTCGAGTTATTCAAAATCCGAGATTTTGTCGCAATTCGGCCGACTCAATTTCGATTGGGATGATAGGTATTTCTTGACCTCCACAGTCAGGAGAGATGGATCCTCCAGATTCTCAGAAAACCAGAAATACGCCATTTTCCCTTCCGGAGCATTTGGCTGGCGTATTTCAAATGAGCCATTTCTCAAAGGCAACTCGACTGTTTCAAATCTGAAAGTCAGGGCGAGCTACGGCGTAACAGGAAACACATCCATTCCTGCTTATTCATCTTTTGCGAGTTTTGATGATGTGGCTGGATTAGGTGAAGGTGGCGTTGTTGCGGGGGTAGTACCGGATCAAGCGGCTAACGGTAACCTCAGATGGGAATCTTCTTATCAAACTAACATTGGCCTTGACCTTGGTCTTTTCGATGATAGAATAAGACTTGAATTGAACTATTACAACATAGACACCAAGGATTTATTGATGCCAGATTATAACACCCCTCTGTATTTAGGGAATTTGACCCGATTTGCACTAAAGAATGTGGGTGTGATGAATAATACAGGATTTGAAATTAGCCTAGGAACTAACAACATATACACTGATGATTTCCAATGGACTACTGATTTCAATTGGTCAACAAATAAGACTGAAATAGTGAAATTGAATGCTGGTTTGGATGTATTGTTAGATGCTTCTCCCGGATACTTTAGCAGGTCTGATACGCATATTCTTCGTGAAGGGGAGACACCCGGTGCGTTTTGGGGATATGTTTATCACGGGGTTTATAAAGGAGGAGCACTTCCAGAGGGAACGGCAATGTTTTCAGGGGGAACCATTGGAGATCCTATGTTTGCTGAGGTGGCAGATGAAGAGGGTAACTTCGATGGTGTGATTAATGAAAGTGATAGACAAATAATAGGAGACCCAACCCCGGATTTCACATTTGGTATCAACAATACTCTCTCCTATAAGAACTTTGATTTGAATGTGTTTGTGCAGGGCTCACATGGAGGAGAAATTAATAACCTCACCCGGATGCAATTAATGGATGGGAACTCCAATGCGTTGACAGATGTGCTTGATGCATGGACTCTTCAAAATCCTGAAAGCGATATACCCAAGGTTGGAAATAACACATCTCTTCAGTTCTCAACTCGATTCATTGAGGATGGAAGCTATGTGAGACTAAAAAATGTTTCTTTAGGGTATACACTTCCGGGAAACATTGTGCAAAAGATTGGAATGTCCAGTGCGCGAGTGGCATTTAGTGCACAAAACCTGCTGACCATTACGAATTATTCAGGATTAGATCCTGAAGTAAACTACTTCGGCGGAGGAGGAGAAAGTAATAATCCTTCCAATCCAAGGAACCCAAATACGACTAATGGATTTGATTATGGAAACTATCCTACTGTCAGATCATATACATTCAGTGTCAACTTGAAATTCTAAAATATTTATAAAATGAACACAAATAAGTTTTTGCTACTGTTGATTCTAGGATTATCAACATTTGCATGTTCTGATTTAGAAGAAGAGCCAATAGGAGTGCTGGTTCCGGAAACGTATTTCACGGATGTGGCCTCAGTGGAGGTTGCCATGAATGGTGCATACGCAAGGATGCATCATCGATTTTTTCTTGCCAGGGAAACAGCTATGCAGGTGATGCTTCGTAGTGATATGGTGGATATCGGTAACCAGAATACACTTCAGGAGAGAATTGATCATAATGAATTTACGGATATTGGAAATAATGGAAATACCCTTGTTTCCTGGGGAGCGATGTATGATTTGATTTCAGCTTGTAATCTCACGATTTTCGGAGCTTCCATTGCGACTCCCATTAATACTGCGGAAGAAGAGCGTCTAAATGTACTAAGTGGGCAGGCACATTTTATCCGAGCCATGACTTACTATCACCTGGTGAGACAGTTTGGATCGGTAGTCTATATCGACGAACCTGTTACTGATCCGGCAACCTTGAGTAGTGCTTCACCAAACACAGTTGATGAGATATATGATGGAATTATTTCTGATTTGATTTTTGCCAAGTCTGTTTTACCAAATACGGTTACAAATAAATCGATTCCATCTAAGGCTGCCGCAAGTGCCTATCTCGCTTCGGTTTATTTGACATCTGGCGATTATGAAAACGCACTTTTAGAGGCAGAGGAAATAATCACCAATAAGGCCGCTTACGATTTGGATTTGGAGCCTGATTTCCAGAATCTGTTCCATTATCTTAATGTTAAAGCTTCAAAAGAGCCAATTTTCGTTCTTGATTTTATAGGAATTGCTCCAATCAACGCTACAAACTGGTATACGGACTATTTGGCTCCTCTTACTGGTATTGAGGGTAATTTTTACGGAAAGCAAGGTGGGTGGACTGTGATGGTTCCAAATGAAAAAGTATATACCACTTGGGATGGCCGGGATTATCGAAAAGCCGTAAGTTTCGATACAACTGCCCTCAACTCTAGTGGTGGAATTGTGCCTTATACCCAATTCAGCAGCTTGGATGCTTTGAATTCTAACCGACCCCACATCGCGAAGTATCAGCGCTATGCTGGAGAATTGGATAAGATTGGAGCAGAATCCAGAGCATCTGAGTTGGATTACATGCTGATGCGATATGCTGAGGTTCTGTTGATAGCTGCCGAAGCGGCAGTTGAGCAAGGCCAAAACAGTAAAGCGTTGACCTACATCAATCAGGTAAGGGCGCGTGCAAGAAATGGGGCTATTGCTTTTGACAATGTGATGTACCCACCGAGTGCGTTTCCCGAGGATCTTACTGGAACTGTAACAGTGAATCAGGTTTTGGAAGAACGAAGACTGGAACTTGCCTTTGAAGGAAAGAGATGGTATGATATTGTAAGAAGGGATTTGGGACAAACAGTTTTCAGTGCGACAGGGTTGGAAGGAGCAAAACCAGGATTTGTCTATCCCGATGACTATCTCATCCCAATTCCTGCAGATGAAGTATTTAGAAATCCGAATCTAGGTAAGTAGCATTTCTAATAATATAAAAGAGTCTTCCGTCTAAGGCGGAGGACTCTTTTACCACTAATCATTTCAACAACCTAGTTATACTTTTCGCCTACAATTTATGAAGAATCTCTTTATTCTAAGCTTATTTTTAATGCTAGCTCTGTCAGGATGTT
>CAYGTD010000295.1:0-4580 GCA_964352725.1 uncultured Roseivirgaceae bacterium | reverse complement strand
CCTCGCGGCGCTAGATCCTAAGTCTAGTGCGTCTACCAATTTCGCCACATCCGCAATATTCTCTTTTAAAGCTTTCTTAATTAGAGAAAATCGGAGCGCAAATGTAGATAATATTTTTAATTTACAAGAGTAGAATTTAGAATAATAATAGATGATTGTTGAGGTTGATTTAGAAGAAGAAAAAAAAGAAATTATACGGAGGTATAGAAGACTTTTGAGGAAAGCGCGTCCAGTGCTTAAAGATGGAGATGCTAAAATCATCAAAAAAGCATTCTATACCTCAATGGAAGCTCATAGTGGAATGCGAAGAAAATCTGGTGAGCCTTATATATTTCATCCATTAGAAGTGGCAGAAATATGTATCACAGAAATTGGACTTGGCACAACTTCTATAGTGGCGGCATTGCTTCATGATGTAGTAGAGGATACAGATTATACCTTGGAAGACATTCGAAGGATGTTTGGTGCGAAAGTAGAAAGTATAATTGATGGGTTGACTAAAATCTCAGGAGTCTTTGATCATGGAAGTTCGCAGCAAGCTGAGAATTTCAGAAAGATGCTATTAACATTGTCTGATGATGTTAGAGTTATTTTAATAAAACTATCAGATAGGTTACACAATATGAGGACGCTGGAAAGCATGCCTCGAAATAAGCAGCTCAAGATAGCTAATGAAACAATTTATTTATACGCACCATTAGCTCACAGGCTTGGGCTTTATGCCTTTAAGTCTGAAATGGAAGATTTATACCTTAAGTACAGTGAGCCTGAGAAGTATGATGAAATAAGTAAGAAGATCAATGCGACTAAAGATGCAAGAAATAAGTTCATAAGAAGTTTCATAAAACCAATAAAGGATAAGCTGAACAATCTTGGAGTCAGGTATGAAATAAAAGGTAGACCAAAATCAATTCACTCCATTTGGAATAAAATGGAAAAACAGGGAGTCCCATTTGAAGAAGTGTATGACCTTTTTGCAATTCGTATAATTCTGGATGTTCCTTTAGAATCTGAAAAAGCACTTTGCTGGCAAGCATATTCTCTAGTTACTGATTATTATCAACCAAACCCAGATAGACTGAGGGATTGGGTGAGTTTACCTCGTGCCAACGGGTATGAATCTCTACATACAACAGTAATGAGTGATAAGGGTCAATGGGTTGAAGTACAGATCAGGACAACTCGTATGGATGAAATTGCGGAAAAAGGGTATGCTGCTCACTGGAAATACAAAGACGGGAATGTTTCAGACGAGACTGGCTTAGAAATGTGGATAACGAAGGTTAGAGAGACTCTTGAGCAAAACGATGGATCTGCTATTGAGTTTGTGGATGATTTTAGATCTACCTTATACAGTGATGAAGTTTTTGTATTTACCCCAAAGGGCGATTTAAAGACTTTACCTCAAGGCGCAACAGCGTTAGATTTTGCATTTGACATTCATACTGAGGTAGGAGCCCATTGCTTAGGAGCAAAAGTCAATCAAAAATTAGTTCCACTCAATTTTGAGCTTAAAAATGGAGATCAAGTAGAAATCCTTACATCTAAAAAACAAAAACCAAATGAAAGCTGGCTTCAATACGTAGTTAGCTCTAAAGCAAAGTCCAAAATAAAGGATGCTCTTAAGGAAGAGCGAAAGGTGTTTAGCGATGAAGGTAAGGAAATTGTAAAACGAAAGCTGAAACAACTCAAACTCGAATATAGAGATGAAGTGGTCGCAAAAGTGGTCCGATACTTCAACGCAAAATCAGCACCGGATCTTTATTACTTAATTGGAACAGGTAAAATTGATCATGCCTTAATAAAGTCTTTTAATAAAGAGGAAGAGGTCGTAGAAGATAAGAAAGATGTTAAGGATGCAAAATCACTTGAAGAAAGGCTCAAGAAAGTAAGAAAAACAGATCATGATCTACTTCTACTAGGAGAAGACTTAGATATTGTAGATTATAAGTTTGCAAAGTGTTGTAATCCAATTGCGGGAGATGGTGTTTTTGGATTTGTTACAGTGAGTGAAGGGATTAAAATTCATAGAACTACATGTCCAAATGCAGCAGAACTCTTATCCAATTATGGCTATCGTATCATAAAAGCAAAGTGGGCATCCACACATAAGCATGATTTTGAAACTACATTATCTATTATAGGGACAGATAGAATGGGATTAGTAAGTGATGTATCCAATATTATATCTGAAGAATTAAAGGTGAATATGCGTTCACTGTCTATAAATACTGAAGGAGGCATATTCGAAGGAACCATCCGTCTATATGTTGAGGATACAGCACATCTGGACATTCTAGTTAAGAAAATGGAAAAAGTGAACGGAGTTGTAAAGGTTAATCGCCTTAATTAATACGTCGACTTAAAACATCACTAAACGATGAAGAGGTGAGAACCCACTATTTTACTAATCAACTATTAACTATTCCACCAACCAACCATTTATATTTGTGTTATGCAAGGTCAAAATATCTTGGAAGAGGTAAAGAAAATATTTCACGCTCATTTAGAGAATAAGAACCTCAGGAAGACGCCTGAACGATTTGCCATACTAGAAGAGATTTACTCTAAGAATGGCCACTTTGATGTGGAGTCTTTATACGTAAGTATGAAAGACAAAAACTATAGAGTGAGTAGAGCTACAGTATATAATACTCTCGACCTACTTGTAGATTGTGATTTAGTTACTAAGCATCAGTTTGGTAAGAATTTAGCTCAATTTGAAAAAGCATATGGATTCAGGCAACATGATCACCTTATTTGTACAGATTGTAATAAGGTACATGAATTCTGTGACCCCCGCATTCAGAATATACAAACAACCGTTGGTCAACTTTTACAATTCAAAGTAATGCATCATTCGTTAATACTTTATGCAAATTGCGAAAAGGAAAATTGTGAAAACAAAATAGCTTCATGACATACGATCAATTAATAGAGGATGGAATCCTTAAACTAACATTCACTGGTGATTTAATAGGTGAAAATAATGGCCCCGAATTAGTGGAGCTAGCAAATGATGCACTATCTAATGGGGTTAACAAGTGCTTGCTTAACATCTCAAAAGTGAGATACATAAATAGTAGTGGTATAGGAGTATTAATTACTCTGCTTACTAAGTTTAGAAATAAAAACGGGGAACTTTATTTAGTCAACCCATCAGAACACGTTAATAAGCTTCTTATAATGACAAAACTTCAAGCAATATTTAATATTGCAAAATCAGAGGAAGAAGTTTTGCAAAAAATCGGATAATACATGTCAAAAGTAGATGTACTCCTAGGTCTTCAATGGGGAGATGAGGGAAAAGGGAAAGCAGTTGATTACCTAGCGCCCAAATATGATGTTGTTGCAAGGTTCCAAGGAGGACCAAATGCAGGTCATACACTAGAGTTTGATGGTAAGAAACACGTACTCCATCAAATTCCTTCTGGTATATTTCATGAAGAAATAACAAATGTGATCGGTAATGGCGTAGTTATTGACCCAATCGTTTTTGCTCGAGAAATTAGAGATTTAGAACCATTCGGTATAGACGCTACTAAATCGTTGATTCTTTCTAATAAAGCACAACTCATTCTACCAACACATAAGTTGCTAGATAAAGCATTAGAATTATCAAAAGGGAATGACAAAATCGGATCGACTCTTAGAGGGATCGGGCCTACATATCAAGACAAGATTGGCAGGCATGGTCTTCGTATTGGGGATATTATAGAGAATGATTTTGATGCTAAGTATAATAAGTTAAAAGGGCAGCATATCTCAATACTTGAAAGAATGGGGTTTGATGAGAACTTCAGCGAAGAAGAAAGTAAATTCTTTGAAAGTCTCGACTTAATGAGAAGGTTTAGAATAATGAGTACAGAGTACTTTATTAATGACTCGCTAAGGGAAGGGAAAAATATTCTAGCCGAAGGAGCGCAAGGAACATTATTAGATATAGACTTTGGTAGTTACCCTTTTGTTACAAGTTCCAATACGACAACAGCTGGTGCATGTGCTGGATTAGGGATTGCCCCAAATAGGATTAATGATGTCTTTGGTATTTTCAAAGCCTATTGCACGAGAGTGGGCAGTGGGCCTTTCCCTACAGAATTACATAATCAGGAAGGGGAGGATTTGAGAAAACTTGGAAATGAATTCGGCGCTACTACAGGAAGACCAAGACGCTGTGGTTGGCTAGATATTCCAGCACTCAATTATTCTTGCATGTTAAATGGAGTAACCCAACTATTTATGATGAAAGCTGACGTGCTTTCTGGTATATCCCCAGTTAAGATTTGCGAGTCATATAATAATGAAGGCAGCATAACAACAGAGTTTCCTTTTACAGTTCAAGAAAGTCTTACTCCAAACTTCAAAGAAGTGCCTGGGTGGGAATTAAAAGGAATTCCTGAGTATGATTTGTTGCCTGAGAATCTGAAGCAGTTTTCATCATCAATAGAAAGTGCAGTAAACGTCCCTATTGCTATGATTTCACTTGGTCCAGATCGAAGTGAAACAGTCATGAAAAAAAGATAAATTAAAAAGTCATAATAGTTTATATGGTTTGCAGACTTTGTATACTTTTGCGATCC
>CAYGTD010000294.1:0-4601 GCA_964352725.1 uncultured Roseivirgaceae bacterium | reverse complement strand
CATTGAATTGGAGAAGAATGATCCGACTTATTACCAAGAGGTTGATACTAATAATGGCCAAAGAGTCATTCGGGCTCTTGAAGTAATTAGAACCACTGGTGTTCCTTTTAGTTCTTTTCGAAAGTCTGCCTTGAATGATCTTCCATATAGAAATTTGAAAATTGGGCTTAATTTGGATCGGTCAACATTATTTGATCGAATTAATTTGAGAATGGACCAGATGATAGCAAGTGGTCTTTTTGAAGAAGCAGAAGGATTGAAAGATTTCAAGAGTCACAATGCGCTGCAAACAGTTGGGTATTCTGAAATATTTAAATATATGGATGAAGAATATGACAAAGAGGAGGCAATCCGTCTACTCAAGAGAAATAGTAGGAGGTATGCCAAGCGGCAGCTTACTTGGTTCCGTCGCTATGAAGATGTTCATTGGTTTGAGCCGCATCAAAAGGAAGAGATTCTTTCATTAGTTGGCCAACACCTTTCTTGAGTTCAGCGAATTGGTTTGATTTGCATTTCTACTTCAAATATGACTTCAAATAAAATTCTCATCATCGCGTACTATTGGCCTCCTAGCGGAGGTGTAGGTGTACAGCGTTGGATGAATTTCGCTTTACAGCTGCAGTCTCGTGGGTGGGAAGTGAATATTTTAACTCCCGAGAATCCTCAATTCGAAATCACAGATGAGACCCTTGTAGATAGAGTCAAAGATCTAAAAACATATAAGCTGCCAATATGGGAGCCTTTTGATCTTTTTCACAAGATTACAGGTAATAAAGATCGAAAAAATGTAAAGCAAGGGTTGGTGATGGAAAAGTCTGAAAAATCTTTCATGGACAATTTAGCCGTGTGGATTAGAGGGAATTTACTTGTACCAGATCCACGAGTTTTTTGGGTTAGAAAAGCCGCAAAACTTGCGATAGATATAGTTCATAAACAAGGCATTGATACGATCATCACAACTGGTCCACCACAAAGTATACATTTAATTGGTAGGAAGGTGAAAAGAAAGACTGGAGTAAAATGGCTCGCAGATTTTAGAGATCCTTGGAGCAAGTGGGATGTACTTCCCAAGCTTAAAACTTCCTCTTTTGTGATGGATGTTCACAGGCGAATGGAAAAATCAATTTTGAATAACTCTGATATTGCTACTACCGTCAGTACAAGATTGGCAAAATCTTTTGGTGGAATAGAAGTGCTTCACAATGGAGTAACTATCAGTAAAAATGAAGAGAGCTTAAAGCCGCCTCAGGACTCTTTTACCATTGGCTATTTCGGAATGCTGAATGATGTCCGTAATCCAAGACAACTTTGGCAGTTACTGGATCAGATGTGTAGGGAGAATGAAGAATTCTCAAAAAAGCTTAAGATTAGGATAGGTGGGATAATTTCTGAATCGATCACAGATGAAATAGTAGCGCTGGAAAAGCTTAAGGATAAGGTTGATTTTTTAGGATATTTACCTCATAAGGATATTTTAAAAGAGTATCAAAAATGTAACTTACTTCTGTTATTGCAGAATAAAACCAATAATTCACAATGGATTTTACCGGTAAAATTCTTTGAGTATTTGGCAACTAATAGAATGATACTAGCGCTAGGTGAGCGAACCAGTGATCTTGGTGATTTGATGATGGGCAAAAAAATTGGAGAAATTCTAGAGTATACAGATATTGAAGGAATTAGAACATTTATTGATCAAGTTTTCAATAACAGGGAATCTCCAGATTCTGTTGATTCTAAAGAATTAATTCAACAATTTTCACATTCTAATTTGGTGACCAAATTAGAAGATATATTAAAGCATATTCATGAGTAAAATTAGGTTCGGAATAATCGGGTGTGGAAGAATAGCGCAGAGGCACGCATCTCACATAGATAAATTAGGAGAGCTTGTTGCTGTTTATGATTCTGTTTCTGAGAAGGCAGATCAGCTAGGTTCAGAATACACTGCTTCTGTATATCATGATATTTCGTCTTTTCTAGAACATGATGAAATGGATGTAGTAGCTGTTTGCTCACCCAATGGACTTCATGCAGAACATACCATCGCCTCATTAAAAGCTGGATTTCATGTGCTGTGTGAAAAGCCAATGGCCATATCCTCTTATGACTGTGAGGAAATGATAAAGACCGCTGAAAAATGTAATAAAAGACTTTTCATTGTTAAGCAAAATCGATTTAATCCAGCAATAGAGGCAGTAAAGGAAAAGCTTGATGAACACATACTAGGAAAAATTTACAGCATTCAGCTAAACTGTTTTTGGAACAGGAATTTTGATTACTATCAAAAATCAGATTGGAAAGGTACTAAGAAACTAGATGGGGGAACGCTCTTTACGCAGTTCAGTCATTTTATTGACTTACTCTATTGGATGATTGGTGATGTGGAGGAAGTAAATGCAATGATGCAAAATTTTGCACATCAGGAAATTATTGAGTTTGAAGATACAGGTGTTATTTCATTAAAGTTTAAGAATGGAGTCCTTGGTACTATCAACTACACGGTAAATTCTTATGCGAAAAATATGGAGGGATCACTTACCATTTTTGGAGAAAAAGGAACCGTGAAAGTAGGAGGTCAATATCTAAATAAGCTTGACTATCAATCGATGGAGAGTAGTGAAATAGGCGAACTCCGTGCAGGAAATCCAGCGAATGAATATGGCGAATATCAGGGGAGTATGAGTAATCATGATCGTGTTTACGAAAATGTAATTGAAGTGTTAGAGGGAAGAGGAAGCATTGCCACAAATGGACTGGAAGGATTGAAAACTGTCGAGATTATAGAAAAGATTTATAAGGCTGCAAATGGATAATTCATCCTTTATAATTGGCGATGCTGGGGGCACAAGTACCCAATGGAGAGTGTTTAAAGAAGGAAAAATATCACAATTTGAAACAATAGGGTTTAATGCTTACACGCATGATATAGCTGATTTAAAAAAAGATATTCTTCATGTTTTTGGGAATGAAATTGTGGATTGTCCTATTTACTTCTACGCAGCAGGAGTGGATGTACAGGACCAAAAAACGATTGTAGAAAAGGAGTTCAACGAAATTTTTACAGGAATAGTAGCTGTCGAGAATGATCTTCTTGGAGTCGCCAGATCTCTGTGCGGCAATGAAAAAGGGAATGTCAATATCTTAGGAACTGGAGCTAACGCATGCTTTTTTGATGGTAAAAAAGTCAATAAAGTAGGAGCTTCTTTGGGTTATGTTTTGGGAGACGAGGGAAGTGGTGCTTATCTAGGGAAAAAGCTTCTTGCAAAGGTCTTTCGAGGACAAATTGATAAGATGATAGTTCAAATGTTCAATGATAGATTTTCATTGACCTCACATGAAACAATTCAAAAAATATACGATCGACCTAAGCCCAACCATTTCTTAGCTTCATTTGCGCCTTTTCTGTATGAGCATAGAAATCATCCTGAAGTTTACCAATTGATACATGGAGCTTTTAGTGATTTCTTTGAAGCATTCTACTCTGCCATTGAATACCCTGAATTATCCTTCCATTTTTCTGGATCTGTGGCCTTTTACTTTTCAGATATATTGAGGCAAGTTGGGGCTGATAAGGGATTTAGTATTAAAAATATTATTCAATCACCAATCGCAGGTTTGGTCCTCTATCATCAACAACATGACTAAGAAATCACTTACGGAATCTGATTCTCATTATGATCATTTAGAAAAAATGTCAACCAGCGAATTGCTGATCAGCATGAATAGGGAAGATCATTCAGTTCCGAAAGCGATTGAAAAAGTTATCCCTAACATTGAAAAACTGATTGATCAAATAGTACTTAGAATGTTAGACGGGGGGCGCTTATTTTATATTGGTGCTGGCACTAGTGGTCGTTTAGGAATAGTAGATGCTTCCGAATGCCCACCCACATTTGGTGTCCCTCATGATCTAGTCATTGGATTAATTGCTGGGGGTGATACTGCTATTCGCAAAGCAGTAGAGTTTGCAGAAGATGATAGGAATCAAGGTTGGAAAGATATTGAACAATATTCACCAATAAAAAATGATTCGGTAATCGGAATTGCCGCCTCAGGGAGAACTCCATATGTACTAGGAGCTATTAATGAAGCAAAAAAACATCATCTCTTGACAGGTTGTATCACGTGTAATCAAGGATCAGAATTAGCTACTGCAAGTGAATTCCCTATTGAAGTATTGGTAGGACCAGAGTTTGTTACGGGCAGTACTAGAATGAAGGCTGGAACTGCACAAAAGCTTGTGTTAAACATGATTTCTACCTCAGTGATGATTAAACTTGGAAAGGTGGAAGGCAACAAGATGGTGGATATGCAACTGAGTAATGAAAAACTTTGGGAGAGGGGCGTTGAGATGATCATGGAAAAAACGCATCTTAACCTATCTGAAGCAAAGGAAAAACTAGAGATGTTCGGTTCAGTTAGAAAAGTGATTGAAAATCTGTAACTTCCATTGCACTCGTCTTAGAAAGTGAGTTTAGCATTTTCTTAAAGTTATCATTCTATTAATAGTTTTGATTAATGATGAGAACATGAAGAACCTATTCTTTTTTTGCATCGAATTACAATTTCAACCGAATCAAATCAAACCAAAATGAAAA
>CAYGTD010000293.1:0-4619 GCA_964352725.1 uncultured Roseivirgaceae bacterium | reverse complement strand
CGCATTAAACAGCAAGCTGACCCCAAATCCATAGTAATGTTATATAATGGCCTGCGTTATCACTACGCGTGTCGGTTAATATAGCTTTGGCGGCCGGCTAGGGGTTCAGGGCGGGATTAATAGTTTAGGGTTTGGCCTTATAACATCAATCAAACACCTTCATATCAATTCTTGGTAGGATCGAGCACTCTTTTGCCACTTCTCTCGAATGAGGAATTACCCTGCCGCAGTGAGAGATGTTGGACAAGGAGGGAAGGAGAGTGGCAAATGTGTGCGGAATGGTTAACTTTATAATTAATGGAATCACCGTTTCTAAAAGTTATATTATCACAAGTATTTAAAGCACTTTCATACTTAGTCAAAATATTCAAAAGCAAACTCGAGAAGGATCTCTTTTGGTATGAAAAACTATCAAAAATATATCCCATTAAACTTTTGGATGAGTTCGATTCAATTTATGTAGCAACCTTATATCGACTACTTAAAGAGAATGGGAAAAACCGAGATATCATCAGAATTTTTGAAATCCAAGAAGTAAAGAATGAATTTAAGAATTCAATATATAAGAGAGATGATTCTTCATTTAATCTTATCATCGATGACAATGTCCACACTAATCCGAAACTAAGAAAACTAAAGACACTTGACCTGAATGTTCAGGAAGAATTAAATGACTTCAAAGTTGTATTTAAGCAGGTTGTCAATGAAACACGAAAACCAAAAGAATTAGAGTCAGAAGATCGAGCTAGTAGAATTGAAGATAAGCTTAGCAAGATTGACGTTGGAATACAGCAACTGTCTCAAAATGAAAAACAATACTTTGAAGATTTAAAAGTTCCTGATGAGCTACGAGAAAGAAAGGCTGCTTCTGAGGCACTAAAATTCTATGACAAGCTTCTAAAAGAAAAATTTGATTCTGGCAATGATCTATTTAAATACAAACTACTTGTTTCTAAAGGGATATGTCTTCTTGACCTGATTCGTAACAAGGATGCGGCTAAATTATTCATTCAAGCACTCCAATATAATTCTGATAGCGATAAAGCCTTAGCATTGGCTAGCCTCGGTTATTACTTGCTGGACAAAAAGGAGGAAGCGGAGAGTTATGCACAAAAATCTTTAGAAAAGAACCCATTCAATGAAAATGCCTATTCAACACTAATTAATGTATGGAGTCATCAAATGACTTTTGATAAAATTGAAGATAAGCTTCCTGAAGAAATAAAAGACAGCAAAGATGTAGCCTATCAAATGGGGAGAATTTACCATATAAAAGGAGACTTAACGAATGCGGAAAAGTGGCATAGAAGAGCATCAGAAAAGGGAAATGGGAGGGATGAAGATATTATAGGAGCATTGGGATCGGTGATTATTGAACAAACCCTAAATCCCTTTCACTATGTTACTGGTCAGTTGGATGAAAATGCACTTGATCGAATCAAAGAAGGAAAGAGTTTTCTTGTCGACGCTTGGAATACCGTAAAACAAACTGATTTGGCGAAATCCAGGGTTGTTTGGTTAATCAATATTTCGGTAGCTGATAAGATTCTCAATGATCCGGAAAACTCATTATACAATTTGAAAAGAGCATATGAAATAGCTCCTGATGATTTTGATGTCGTTAGAAGGCTTGCTATAGGATACTTTGATATGGAGAGATATGATGAAGCTTACGATAAGATCAAAGAATGTCAGAGTATCAAAGTTGAAGACGAATTAAATGTCTTCGAAGCAGAGATTCAGTATGCCAAGCAAGATTATGAAGGATGTTTGAATACAATTGAAAAATTGGATTTTAATAAACTTGAAGAAAGAGCTTATCGAGAATTGTCATTCCTAAAAATTGGATGTTATTCAAGTTCAAAAAACCATGAAGAAGCTCTGAGGCTCTGTGATGAACTATTAACCAATGGCAAGTACGTTTTAAGAACCTATTTAACCAAATCTAGAATACTTAAAAGTATTGGTGATTATGAAGGGTTCAAGAATAATTTAGATGAAGCTATTAAAAGTGCCAATGATGACACCCCAGTTGAGAACCTTCATGATTTGGTGTCACTGATGGCACAAGACAATCGGCACAAAGAATCTATCGAGTTTCTAGAAAAAATTGTCAATCCATCAGTTTATTCAAAACAATCCCAGCTTTTGATCGAGAGTTTGATAGGAGCCGGAAAACTCAATGATGCTCTTGAACTGATAAGTTCATTAAAGACGAAATATGAAAATGAATTTCTCATAGATGCTGAATTCAGAATTTATCATCAAATCCATGACTACCCGAAAGCAATTGAAATATGTAAGAAATACCTTGAAAAAAAGCCAAATAATGCTATCGTCAAATTGCGATTAGCTACCATCTATTCTCTTCAGGGAGAGATTGATTTACTGAAGCCATTAGTGCTATCTATTGATGATTTCGAGGATCAGAGTTTAGACTTTAAAATACAGTTATGTGCTTTTATCATTCAATGCAAACAAGCTTTAAAAGCAATTGAAATACTATATCAGGTCAGACGCGAAAACTATAGCAATGGAAGGGTTCATTTAGCATATTTTCAGATATTCATTAAGGTTGAAGAAGAAATAGTCAAAAGATTTCTTGATAAGGATAC
This sequence comes from uncultured Roseivirgaceae bacterium, assembly GCA_964352725.1. Classification (GTDB taxonomy): domain Bacteria; phylum Bacteroidota; class Bacteroidia; order Cytophagales; family Cyclobacteriaceae; genus Ekhidna. The sequence continues at coordinate 2,004 of CAYGTD010000293.1, read as the reverse complement.
CGTTGAATTTGATACAACTGTCAAATTGTACAATAGTGATAATGACCAAACTTTTAGCAAAACTGTCTTAAATAGTTCCACTGTAAGATCTTATCAAAATGAAATTGGTTTAGACCACCAGTTGACTTCTGATTTATTAGGTAAGAAGATTGGAGATAAAGTGACTGATTCAAATGGTGTATCACTTGAAATAGTAGGTATTTCACATAAATACATTTCAGCACAACAAGAATCCATGCAGCTTTTAGAAAATCAATTTCAGGATATAAGCGGATTTCAATCCTTTAAACTAAAAAGAGCCCCTGGAGAAGAGCCTGATTTCGAAAGAGATTTAGCACCCATGCTTAAAAAAATTGATGAGGATAAATCATTCTTTGATCAACTAGAAAATCAGTATGAAAATGGTTTACCATTAGGAACTTTTGCGAGTTTTTCTAAAAGAAATCCAATAAAGGTGTGGAGCAACTTTATTCAGGTTGGAAGCCCTGGTATTCATCATTTCGGTAATAGTCAAGAACATAATTATGGAATTAGTTTGATTGCCTCAGGAGTTGATCTTGCTTTCAGTCCTTCTGCGGTACTTTCTTCCTATGCCGTGCTTAAGGAAAAGCTACCCAACATTAAAAACAATCTTTTTGTACCCCAAAGCTTTATAAACGAGCTTAATGAGCTAATAGCTGAATTGGAAGAATCTCTCCAGAAAGGAGGATTTTTGACAGTTTTCAAAAGGAACGGACAATACTTCAGGGAAAATATTACACCAGAACAGCTTAAAGGTAATGTCCAGTATTATTCAGATCTAAAGAAATGGATTGAGGAGAATTTCGTCATTCAGCCTAACTATGATGAGATTAAAATTGAGAAAGAAGAAAAGGATAGATTGGATGGACTATTTGGCGAGTCGTTTATTGATGGTGTATTTATAGCCAAGGCAAAAAAGGGAGTCCTCATTGCGGATGATGCTAACTTTCGTGGCATTGTTAAGCAAGAATACAATGTCAATGGAGCAAGTATTTATAGTTTGATTCGTTCATTTAGTGACCAAAATATTATTTCGGGAGACGAGGAGTCAAAAATCCTATATGATTTAGCTTGTATCAATTACAATTTAATTCCTCCTTTAGTCCCCCTCCTCAGCTATACCCTTAATGAATTGAAATTTCAATTGAAGTTTCCACTTACTAATCTTCTGGATTCACTTGGAATGGAGGTTTTTGAAGTCAATATTTCAATTGTTATTCTTGTTCAATTTCTAAAACAAGTTTATCTGGATGCAGGTGATTTAGTGTTTCAAAAAGTTGCTGATTATGTGATAAAGGTGGTAATGAGAAGAAATCCATATCCTCAGGCAAAAATGATATTCTTTAGTCTTGTCGAAACACACTTCAAATTGTTAGTGGTACAAAAACAATCCATTTATTCGATATGGAAAACTTATGAGAATGTTTAATCATGAAAAACTGGTCTCAACTCCGTCCACTTTCCAAGCTAGATCAACTAGCAGAGACCATCATGAAAACAGGTTTCTTACTCTCTGAAAACCATAATGTTATCCAGAGTTATCTAAACCACAAAGGAGCACATTTTAAGATAATCAATCGAGTAGGGGAGCCAACCTCTGCTGAAGCTCTGGTAGGCAGGCAAGAGTATGATATTCTATGTCGGCAGATCAACATTGAGAAAACAAACTACGCTTTTGTCTCAAAATCTGATCTTGAAAGTGGTTTGAGAAGTGATCTTTGGATCGGCTTGGTTTTGTTTATAGATGGTCAGAAACCAACAAAATACTTATTTCCGAGCACAGTTTGGCATGAGCCAAATCGGCTATTCACAGACACAGCAGTCAAGAATCCTGAGTATGGTGTTAACTTGAATAAGCATACGATGAATGACTTCATGGAAAAATATGCCTATGAAAAGGTTATTCAAACTATTTAATCACACATCATTATCATAAACTTTCAAAAAGTTTTGAAAGTTTAATAATTTATTCTACGTTTGTCT
>CAYGTD010000292.1:0-4680 GCA_964352725.1 uncultured Roseivirgaceae bacterium | reverse complement strand
AGAAAACATTCTCAGGTTTCATCTTTAAGATTCATGCCAACATGGATCCGAAGCATAGAAATAGAATTGCATTCGTCCGTGTGTGCTCTGGCAAGTTTGAAAGAGGCAGCAATTACTACCATGTAAGAGACGATAAGAAGATTCGATTTTCTAATGCTACTGCCTTTATGGCACAGCAAAAAGAAACAGTAGAAGAAGCATTTCCTGGAGATATTGTAGGTCTTTACGATACAGGGAACTTGAAAATTGGAGATACGCTCAGTGAAGGCGAAAAAGGATTATATAAAGGAATTCCTTCATTCTCTCCTGAGATGTTTCGTGAGGTCATTAATCTAGATGCTATGAAATCAAAGCAGCTAGATAAAGGATTGAATCAATTGATGGACGAAGGTCTTGCCCAACTTTTCACCTATGAGATGGGGTCGAGAAAAGTAGTAGGAACTGTTGGAGCACTTCAGTTTGAAGTTCTCCAACACAGATTGTTGAATGAATACAATGCTAGCGCTCGATTTGAGGCCGTAAATATTTATAAGGCGTGCTGGATCAGTTCCAAAGAGCCATCCAAACTTGATGCTTTTGTTAAGGATAAAGCAAGGCATATTGCAAAAGATAAAGAAGGTAAATTGGTTTTTATGGCTGAGTCGAAAGCTTGGCTTCAAATGGTTCAAGATAATTTTCCTGATATTGAATTCCATTTTATAAGTGAGTTTTAGTCAAAATCTGATTAGAACCGTACATTATTCTAAGGAATGAATCGAAAAAAAATTATTTGGTTTCTAATCTCAATAGTGGCTAGCTTCTTTATGGCTATTGTCAGTATTGGCGCTCTTTTTATAAGACGAGGAGCGAGTATTACTGATTATACCAGTCAACTCACTGAAGTCACATCCCGACTCATACAAGAGCCTATTTTTTGGATCGTATTATCCGTTCCATATCTAATTATAAAATTGATTCAATACTGGATACAAGGTTACAGAAAAGGAAGTTTTAAAAAATTTGGTTTAAGATTCACATTTTCTTTTATCCTGCCAGGTGTTATAATTATTGCTTTCATTCAATTCTTGTCTTGGTATCAAACAAGTGAATCATTTCACTATCAACAAGATGACTCTATCTATAATATGAATGGAGTTAGTCAAAGATATTCAGCGGTTGATAATAAGATTAGAGGGATGCATTTTTTCGGAGGCAGAATTGATAGCTTAAAACTCACCGAACTTACGAAAGGAAATATTGAGCATGTAATTCTTGTCCCTTATGCTGATCAAGAGGATTACAATACGCCAATGAGAGAAATCTCTGAAAAAAGATTGTCAAGAAGAGATTCCTCCTATTCCCACACGATTAAAATTGCGCAGAGAATGGGTGTAGATGTAATCATCAAACCACATATCTGGATTTTTGATCCTAGTGATGGGAAATGGAGAGCAGATATCTGGATGGAAACTGATGAGGACTGGGTTGAATGGGAGTCAAATTACACAGCATTTATACTAAACTATGCTAGACTAAGCGAGCAATTTTCGCTACCCATTTTCTGCATTGGAAATGAATATTATTTATCTACCACACAGCGTCCAAACTATTGGGTGAGTTTAATTAAAAAAGTCAGAGAAGTCTACTCGGGAAAATTAGTTTATGGCGCCAATTGGGACAGAGAGTATAAAGAATTGCCTTTTTGGGATGAACTTGATTATATAGGTATCCAATCCTACTTCCCACTAGCAGATCATGATGATCCAGAATATGAAAAGGTGAAAAATGGCTGGGATAACCACTTGACTGAAATACAGCAAGTATCTAATAAATTTAATAAGCAAGTAATTTTCACTGAATTAGGCTACAAAAGCACTCCTGATGCAGCACGATATCCTTGGGCGTGGGAAAACTTCATGACCAATCAACTCACACGAATTTCTAACAAAACACAAGCGTTCTGCTATCAAGCCTTTTTTGAAAAAGTATGGAATCAAGAATGGTTTGCTGGAGCAATGATATGGCAGTGGCAATCTAGAGATACTGGAGAATCTGATAATCATAACTTCACAGTAAAGGGCAAACCTGCATTCGATGAAATGGCGAAAGGATTTACATTGCGTTCAAAAAATAATAGGCTTATTGAAGCAAGGAAATAGCAAATTTTTATACAACATAAATATACCCTATCTGGTTAAAAAATTAGAAATTAATGAACGATCCAAAAATAGTATATGAAGACAATCACTTGTTGATTGTGGAAAAGTCAAGTGGCTGGCTAGTACAAGCTGACGAGACCGGTGACTTCACCTTGACTGAGTGGGCGACTGATTATATTAGAAGAAAATATAAAAAGGAAGGCAATGTCTTTTGCCAGCCATGCCATCGACTAGATAGACCTGTAGGAGGTTTGGTCATCTTTGCGCGTACTTCCAAAGCATTGGAACGCATCAACAAAATGCTTCACGATCATGAGATCGAGAAGAGCTATTTAGCGGTAGTTCAGGGAACTCCTAAAGCCTATGAAAATACATTGGTGCACTGGCTTGATAAGGATACGGAAAAAAACAAAGCTAAAGCATACAATAAAGCTAAGGGTAAAGCGAAACGTGCGGAGCTGACCTATACAATGTTGGCAACTCATAGTCGTGTTTCACTTCTTAAAATTAATCCCAAAACAGGTAGACCCCATCAGATTCGTGTACAGATGAAGGCCAATGAAACGCCAATTGTAGGTGACACGAAGTATGGCTTCCCAAAGCAGAATCAAGACAAAAGTATAGATTTGCACGCCTATAAATTGGAGTTCATTCACCCAGTGAAAAAGGAACCAATTAAAGTAATTTCAAAACCAAAATGGCCTGATTTTCAGAGCTTCATCAATGAGCTGGATTGACAAACTAAAGGAAAAATGGAATGTAAAAAGCAATTGGCAGTTTGTGGTGATCATGCTTGTTTTTGCTTGTACTGGAACTACTGTTGTGGTTATCAAGAAACCACTGATTGCGCTTTTATTCGAAGATGGAGTAAGACCACTTTGGTTTCAGATTTTATACTGGGTACTCATACTTCCTTTCTACAATGTCATCTTACTGTGTTATGGCTTCCTATTAGGCCAATTTGCTTTTTTCTGGAAATACGAACAAAAAATGCTACGGCGCTTTGGGATCAAACCAAAAAAGTGGGAACAAGACAATCAAGTAGATTCACATTGAAATGAGGATATTTTAAGTTGTCTCATATCTTTCGCAATTGTGCAATTAATGCTAAAAAAGAATGAAGCTATACTATTACTAAACAAGCTTGGAGAGGCACAAACCCCTTTTCAATTTTACTGTGATTTTTTGGGAGAGAATTGGTGTATTGAAGTAAGGGATTCAAAGAAGAATCCACGCTTCAAATTAGTGATTGAAGATTCTCAAAAAAATGGTTTTGGGTTTTTGTCATTGAGCATTAGGTCGAACAAGACCACCACCGAACACCTAAAACCCATTTTTGAAAAACATCCAATTCCCTTTTCTGAATTTAAAATAGCTTTCAATAAAGTCATTCACCAAATCAACATTGGCAATTCCTTTTTAACCAATCTTACCTTTCAAACTCCAATTGAAACTAGTCTCAGCTTAGCGGAAATATTCCAGCATAGCACGGCAAAATATAGACTACTTGTTCCCAATCAATTTGTAGTGTTCTCCCCTGAGACATTTGTGCAGATCAAAGAGAATCACATTTATTCATATCCAATGAAGGGTACAATTGATGCAAGCATTCCAAATGCTGCCTCTACTATTCTGGATGATGAGAAAGAAAAGGCAGAGCATATCACCATTGTAGATCTTATAAGAAATGATTTAAGCCAAGTAGCTAAAAAAGTAGAGGTTTCAAAGTTTCGGTTTATCAATGAATTGAAAACCAACAACAAAAACTTACTTCAAGTAAGCTCAGAAGTGAAGGGAGAATTGACAGATAATTGGAAAGAAAATCTTGGAAGCATACTCACCAAACTACTTCCAGCAGGTTCTATTTCTGGAGCTCCAAAACCAGAGACTATTAAAATAATTCAAGAAACGGAAAAGAAAAGAAGAGGATTCTACACTGGCGTATGTGGTCACTTTGACGGAGAGTCGTTAGATACAGGAGTCATGATTCGTTTTATCAAGAAACAGGAAGATCAACTTATCTATTTCAGTGGTGGTGGAATCACATCCTTTAGTGAAGCAGAAAAAGAATATCAGGAAATGGTAGACAAGGTGTATCTACCACTCTAAAAACTCACACACCTTTAACTAAATTTCCTATTACTATAACAAAATATATACTAATGCGTATATGTTTAGCAAAATGTATAGTAATGAGAAAAGAATACCTAGGGGAGTTTGAAGAATTGGTCCTCACGATGGTGGCACTACTTGGTGAAAATGCTTACGGTAATGCGATTGTAGAGGAAATAAGTCAAAAGATTAACCGCGAGGTAAATCTGAGTGCTGTTCATGTCACTCTTTACAGAATGGAAGACAAAGGCTATGTCACTTCAGAAATGGGTGCCGCTTCCAATATGCGCGGTGGCAGAAGAAAGCGAATTTTTTCGGTAACGAATGCTGGTTTACAAATGCTTCAATCGTTAAAGGAGCAGCGACAGGAACTGTGGTCACTTATTCCGGATCTTAACTTCTCATCATTGTAAAATGGAACCTCCTAAGT
>CAYGTD010000291.1:0-4698 GCA_964352725.1 uncultured Roseivirgaceae bacterium | reverse complement strand
CAAGGGGACAATTTCTAAACTAACTTTCTAAAATATCAACGATTTGATTCAAAACCCAATTCATATCTTTTTTCACATCTAGGTCATCAAAAATAATTACTTGAACACCAACTTCATTTAATCTAGCAATTCTCTTTTTATCATAATTCACTTTCCATTCATGAGAATCCCCATCAATTTCAATTGCTATTTTTAGTTCATGACAATAAAAATCAACGATATAATCTAAAATTGGTACTTGTCTGTGAAATTGAACTCCCAGCGCTTTTTTTCTGATTTCTTGCCACAAAAGGATTTCAGAGAGAGTTGAATCTTTTCTTAAAACTCTTGCTTTTTCTTTTAAATCTCGTCGATATGGAATAATGTCGTTTTTAGTCATCGATCAAACTAACTATGAAAATCATTCCTCCCTTGAGGGAGGTTAGGTGGGTGTCTTATTTGTTCATCAAGTCTTCAATCTCTTCTGCTTCTATTGGAATATTCTTCATCAAATTGATGTGACCATTTTTTGTAATCACAATGTCATCTTCCAATCGTATTCCTATGTTCTCCTCAGGAATGTAAATTCCAGGCTCAACAGTGAAGACCATGTTTTCTTCAAAAACTTTATAAATAGAAGCTACATCATGTACATCCAATCCGATATGATGAGAAGTGCCATGCATGAAATACTTCTTAAAGGCCGGCCAATCAGGATTTTCATTTTTGATGTCTTCTTTAGAAATCAATCCTAAATCAAGAAGCTCTTTTTCCATCAATTTGCCAACTTCTGCGTGGTATTCAGGAATTCTTCCACCTGGTCTTAATAATTCGGTAGCCGCATTTTTCACTCTTAAAACAGCATTGTAAACATCTTTTTGCCTTTGGGTGAATTTTCCATTTACTGGAATAGTACGAGTCATATCCGAATTGTACCTGGAATATTCTGCGCCTACATCCATGAGCAAAATATCACCACTTTTCAATTCCTGATTGTTTTCTAAATAGTGAAGTACACAAGAATTAGCACCACCTCCAATAATAGGCTCGTAGGCAAATCCCACTGATCTATTTCTTACAAATTCATGTAAATATTCGGCTTCAACCTCATATTCCATTACGCCTGGCTTCACAAAATCTAAGATTCTTCTAAATCCTTTTTCAGTGATGTTACATGCTTTTTGGAGTAGGTCAATTTCAATTTCTGATTTAATGCACCTCAAATCAGTCAAGATAGGAGCCAATCGCTCATATTCATATAGTGGGTATTTCTCTTTGCAATCTTTGATGAACCTTGCATTTCGTGTCTCTACCTCAGAGGAGTTTCTGATGTGCTCATTGCTATCCAGATAAATGTGATCACATTCTGCCAAGACTGTGTAAAGCGCTTGATCAAACTCTTGTGACCATTTTATATTCTTGATTCCTGATGTGTGAGTAGCTTCCTCTTTTGTCAATTTGTGACCTTCCCAAACTGCTATCACTTCATTCGTTTCTCTTACAAAAAGCATCTCTCTCATTCGCTCATCTGGAAAATCTGGAGCAATGATGATAATGGATTCTTCTTGATTGACACCTGATAGGTAGAATAAATTACTGTTTTGAATGAATCGAATTGTGCCATCAGCATTGCTCGGCATAATATCATTCGAATGAATAATAGCCACAGAATTGGGCTTCATCCTCTTGGCAAGGTTTTTTCTATTTTGAATAAATAGCGAATTGTCTATTGGGTCGTACTTCATTAAATTCCGATTGTGAAAAGCATAAAATTAGTATTTCTTTTTCTCTCCTCGTCTGTCTTTGGTCAGCAATTGGGATTTGCCTTGGAGCAAATCAATGGACAAGCGATCATTGATGCCGGACTCACAGGCAAAGGAGTGAAGGTAGGAGTGATAGATGGAGGATTTATGAGGGCTGATAAATCAGAATCTTTAAAAACTGTTTTCGAGCAAGGTTTGGTTAAAGGATATAAAGACTATGTAACTCCTAATGCTGTACCATACTCAGGGAGTGCCGGATTTGACGATGGACATGGTACCGAAGTGTGGTCATTGATTGCTGGATTTAGCAAAGAGAGAAACGTACAATTTGGATTAGCAACAGGTGCTCAATATTATTTAGCTCGGACAGATCATGGAGGATATGAAAAGCGGATAGAGGAGGAATGGGCAATTGAAGCCATGGAATGGATGGCCAGAGAAGGGGTGAAAGTTATCAACATGTCATTGGGATACAATTTTGGCTACACCAATAAAAAGGAGAACTATCGTCCAGAGCAGATGGATGGAAAAACGACAGAGATTACCAAGACGGTGGATCGTATATCTAAAGAATATGGTATCCTTTTCATCATATCAGCAGGGAATGACGGTAACAAAAAATGGAAAATCATCGCTGCTCCTGCAGATGCTGAGAGTGCGCTAACTGTGGGAGCAACAAAATTTAAAGTGTGGGATGAGATGCATTACAGCTCTAAAGGGCCTAATTTTTTACCATTTGTAAAACCAGAAATTTCGTGCTACTCGACGTTGGGTACTTCTTTTTCAGCCCCAATCATCACTGGTTTAGCAGCCTGTCTTTTAGAATCAGATCCATCGCTTTCTGGTGAAGAATTGAAACAATTGATTATTCAATCAGGGAGTTTAGTAGAGGCCAATAATTACATAGGCTATGGTGTGCCAGATGCTGCGCTAGCATTGAAACTAGTAAGCGGGAAAGAAGTAGAACTCTCCACCGTAGTAAAATCAGAAAAGAAATCCATTAAAATTGAATTGAAAGAGCCTTCTATTTATGTTACGGTTTATCATAAAGATGGATGGAGAGTGATTGATAAACAGGTGATCAGAAGAAAGAAAAATACGATCAAAGTGAAACGATTTGAAAATGCCAATTCAGCGACGGTGATTTGGGAAGATGGTAGTGTAGAGGTGGTGTGGAAAGAGGACTTTTGATTGATTATTTTTTTTCGTTTTGTCATTCCGAGGAACGAGGAATCTCTGCGTATAGATTTCTCCTATCGTCGAAATGACAGGGATGAGGAGTTATATTATAAATTTTAATTATCAATTGTCCATTATTCATTTATTGAAACGTCTTTCTATCAAATGTTTAATTTCAAATAACAAAACCAACACATTATGAAAAAGTATTTGTACGTATTTAGAGGAACAGATCAAAACTATGAAAATCAATCCCCGGAGGAAATGCAAGCGCATTTTCAGCGCTGGGGTGAGTGGATGGAGAAGGTTCAGGCGCAAGGTCATGCACTCAATGATTACTCAGGAAAAGTGGTCTCTGAAAAAGGGAAAGTTGTTACAGATGGACCTTTTGCCGAAGGAAAAGAACTAGTTGGCGGCTATGTGGTGGTAGAAGCCAAAGATTTTGATCATGCGGTAGAGTTATCCAAAGACTGCCCAATCTTTGAGTTTAACTATACCACTGAGATTAGGGAAGTAATGGAAGAAGGATAGTAAATAACTTCCCGTTAGGGTTTTGTACCCTAACGGGGTAGTTCAAATGTATGCAAGCGCAAATACTAGTAGATCATTTTTTTAGAACCGAGTACGGTAAAGCCGTTTCTCACCTGACCAGTAAGTTTGGCTCTGCTAATTTAGAGCTGGCTGAGGATGCTGTGCAAGAAGCATTGATTAAAGCCATGCAAGCATGGCCTTATTCTCAAATACCGGACAATCCTACGGGTTGGATACTGCGAGTAGCAGGCAACAAAATGATTGATCATCTGAGAAGAGATCAAAAAATGAGCAGGCCAGAAAAGCTACCTGAACACTCAGAAGAGATTATCGATAATCTTTCTTTTGATACCATTAATGACGATATGGTACGGATGATGTTTGCCTGCTGTCACCCTTCACTAAGTGATGAGTATCAGATCATTCTTACTTTAAAAATATTAGGTGGGCTCTCCATCCGTGAAATCTCCACTTCGCTTTTGAAGAAAGAAGAAACTGTTGCGAAATCTTACACCAGAGCCAAGAAGAAATTCAAGGCGGATGAAATCAAATTAACACTTCCTCCTGCGCATGAGATTGAAAAACGATTGGAGATTGTTTTGAAGATCATTTACCTTTTGTTTAATGAAGGATACAAGTCTGCTGAAGGGACTCAACTTATCAGAGAGGAATTGTGTGAGGAGGCCATCCGACTCAATAAGGTTCTCTTGGATAGTGAAATATGCAATACTCCTTCTGCCAATGCACTTATGGCGTTGATGTGCTTTCATACTTCTAGATTTGATGCACGAGTAAATGATGAAGGAGAAATTACCACGCTGGAAAACCAAGATCGATCAAAATGGAATCAAGAAATGATCAAAAAAGGGTTGATCTATTTAGAAAAGGCTTCTGAAACCGAGGCTCCCAATGACTATATCATTCAAGCAGCTATTAGCTCTCTGCATTGTAGTGCTAGTAGCTTCTCTGAAACCAACTGGAAGGAAATACTTCGGCTGTACGATTTGCAATTAAAGATCAATAAAAACCCAATTATACAACTCAATAGATTAATTCCGCTAGAAAAAGTGCACGGATCTCTGTTAGCTTTTACTGAAATAGGAGAGCTTGAAAAAACAGGTTTCTTTGATGAATACTATCTTTTTTATGCAATTAAATCAGAAATATTAGAGAATCTTGGAGAAGTGGATGATTGCATTTCGGCACTCGAAAAAGCCATTTCTCTTACCAAGAATGAGAAGGAGGT
>CAYGTD010000290.1:0-4716 GCA_964352725.1 uncultured Roseivirgaceae bacterium | reverse complement strand
AGCAAGAGATGGTGGTATTGCACCAGATGTTGTAGTAGAAAAAAGTTGGGAGAATGTAGTTCTAGGTAAGGATGCGGAGGTGGAAAAAATCTTATCTCTGATCAAGGAATAGTAAAGACTCATTCATTTATCATTAATTATTTACGAACCACAGTCTTTCCATTTTATGAAAGGTAGTGGTCTATTGTTATAAAAGATAAATGGCACAGTGCTAATCCTCTACTCCCATTCCAGTCACTTTCCCATTCAGCACCACGATTAATACCGTTAATGGACCATTTTTTGATTGATATAGTATACTAACTTCGTCAAGAGCTGCACCTGCCTCTTTGAAGATCGCATTCCTCAGATCATCTCGCATCCTTCCAAGAATCTTCCGATGTTGAGACATAGGCGCCATCTCTATCATGGCTTGATCAAAGTGTGTGTTCACAAAATCATCAATGGACTGATTATCAACACCTTTGAGCATTTCTTGAAATCCATTCATCACCGCTTCTTGCTCTGGTGATAGTGGCCTCAACATTGGATCTTCTACTGTTGCTTGGTACTCTGGGTTAAAAATCATCTGGGCTACTTCCCAAGCCACATCTCTATTTTGCGGATTTACTGAATTAGTTGTGTAATAGATCACGACATCTTCCTCAGCATATCTAAGAAAGTCAGCAAGGAAAATTCCATTTCCTCCATTATGAGTTATTAAATTCGTCCCTCTTGGTGTTGGAAATATCGCCCAACCATATGCGTAAAAGCTTTGAGCATCTGGACCTTCCGCAATGTGTTTAGCGTAGTATTTTTTCTTAGCCTCTGCAGATAATACTTCATCGGTCATCAATGCCTCATGCCATCTCAGCATATCTGCTGGAGTTGATAAAATTCCACCGTTTCCTTTCAAGTGCCAATAGGGTCCTGCACTCCCCCAATTTTTTTCATTGAGAGTTCCCCACTTCTTATCTTTTCTATACCCGACTGCCATTTTCTTACCTGTCCATTGAGGCAATACATACCCAGTGCTATACATTCCAGCAGGCTCAAATAACTCCTCCCTTAAAAATTGCTCATAGGTTTTATTAGAAATTTTTTCAATTAGGATACCCAATATCGTATACCCAACATTGCTGTATTCAAATTGATCGCCTGGACTAAAAATCAAAGGTGTCTTCATTGCCAAACCCATAAATTCATCAGCAGAAATGGATTGATAATCGTCTCCTATTGCTCCTGGAAATCCAGCTGAGTGGGTCAATAGGTGATGAATTGTGATCGAGGACTTATCTTCTGGAACATTATCAAAATGATCAGCAACTAAATCATCTACTGACAATTTGCCCATCATTTCCAGTTTTAGAATAGCAGCTCCAGTAAACTGCTTTGTGATGGAGCCCGTGCCTGAAATGGTTTCTGGTGTGAAATTTTCTTGTCGCTCTCTATCCGCCAACCCAAATCCTTTATTCCATACTTCCCCTTTGATAGAAACAAGCAGTTGTCCCGCGTTTCCTTTTTGCACTAGCTCAGCAGTAAATGCTTCTAACTTAGGAATGATTTGATCTTTTGAAATTTGAGCATTCAAAAATCCAGAAAGCAGGATAGCAATTGAAAGGACAATTGTTTTCATAAGTCGTAATTTGTGGCAAACCTATCTAAACGATCAATTAAGATGAATTAACCCTTGTTAAATCATGTGAAAATAGAGACGATGAATTGGCCAAAATAACTCTACCACATTCATAAGTACTCGTGAAAATTATGAAAATAGCAATAGCTGTATATTCCAACTTAGTCGATATCAATTATCTTCGCGCATCCTCAAATAGAGGTACCAATTTCAACTTACATACCAAAGGCTTTTAAAGTCTATTCTTAATATATAAATGAGCATGAACACCTATAAAGATTACATCAAAGAAATCGAAGAACGAAAAGAACAAGGGCTTCAACCAAAACCGATTGAAGATGCTTTGTTACTGAGCGAAATCATCACACAAATCAAAGATTCCGGTAATGAATACCGCGAAGAATCGCTGAAATTCTTCATTTATAATACTATTCCTGGGACAACAAGCGCTGCAGGTGTAAAAGCTCAGTTTTTAAAAGAAATCATTCTTGGTGAATCAGTGCTTGACGAAATAACTCCAACATTTGCCTTTGAGTTATTGTCACACATGAAAGGCGGCCCTTCTATTGAGGTGTTGCTAGACCTTGCTTTAGGTAATAAAGCTAGCGTGGCTAAAGAGGCTGCTGAAGTGCTGAAAACACAAGTCTTCCTATATGATGCAGACACAGATCGTCTAGCAAAAGCTTTCAAAGACGGTAACGCAGTAGCCAAAGATATTTTAGAGAGCTATGCCAATGCTGAGTTCTTTACTAAACTTCCTGATGTAGAAGAAGAAATTGAAATTGTTACATTCATTGCTGGTGTTGGGGATATTTCTACTGATTTGCTTTCACCAGGTGGTGATGCTCACTCTAGATCAGATAGAGAACTTCATGGTCAGTGTATTTTTGAACACAATAAAGACATGCAAAAGGAGCTAACTGCATTGAAGGCAAAGCATCCTGACAAGCGTGTCATGCTAGTTGCTGAGAAAGGCACCATGGGTGTAGGTTCTTCTAGAATGTCAGGAGTAAACAATGTAGCATTGTGGACAGGCATTCAGGCAAGTCCTTATGTTCCGTTTATCAACATTGCTCCAATCATTGCGGGGACTAACGGTATCTCTCCTATTTTCCTAACTACGGTCAGCGTAACTGGTGGTATCGGAATTGACCTTAAGAACTGGGTGAAAAAGACAGATGCTGAAGGGAATACGATTTTAGATGAAAATGGCGAGCCAGTTTTAGAACAAACCTATTCAGTCGAAACAGGCACTGTTTTAACCATTAATACAAAAGAGAAAAAACTATATAAAGACGGTATTGCAGTTAAAGATATTTCTACTGCATTGACGCCTCAGAAAGTAGAGTTCATAAAAGCCGCTGGCTCATACGCCATTGTCTTTGGCAAAAAGATTCAAACATTCGCAGCGAAAACCTTAGGAATTCCAGCACCAACTGTATTTGCACCATCTAAAGAGATTTCAAACGAAGGACAGGGACTTACGGCAGTAGAAAAAATATTCAATAAAAATGCTGTAGGTACAACCCCAGGAAAAATTTTACATGCAGGTTCTGATGTCCGTGTAGAGGTGAATATTGTAGGTTCTCAGGATACTACGGGTTTGATGACTTCTCAGGAACTAGAAGCAATGGCAGCCACCACGATTTCTCCAATAGTAGATGGTGCTTATCAGTCAGGATGTCATACAGCATCTGTTTGGGACAGTAAAGCGCAAGCCAACATTCCTAAGTTGATGAAGTTTATGAATGATTTTGGCCTCATCACTGCGCGTGATCCAAAAGGCGAATATCATGCCATGACAGATGTGATACACAAAGTGCTCAACGATATAACAATCGATGACTGGGCGATCATCATTGGGGGTGATTCACATACAAGGATGTCTAAAGGAGTTGCTTTTGGTGCAGATTCAGGTACTGTTGCATTGGCATTGGCTACTGGTGAAGCTTCCATGCCTATCCCTGAATCGGTGAAGGTGACCTTCAAAGGGGAGATGAGAAGCTACATGGATTTCCGTGATGTAGTACACGCGACACAATTGCAAATGCTGAAGCAGTTTGGTGGAGAGAACGTATTCCAAGGAAGGATCATCGAGGTTCATTTAGGAACGCTTACAGCAGATCAAGCATTTACATTTACAGACTGGACCGCAGAGATGAAAGCCAAGGCTTCTATCTGTATTTCTGAAGATGATACCTTAATTGAGTCACTTGAGATTGCAAAAGGCAGAATTCAGATCATGATCGACAAGGGCATGGACAACAAGAAACAAGTGCTCCAAGGATTGATCAATATCGCCAATAAAAGAATAGCAGAGATTCAATCAGGTGAAAAGCCAGCGTTGACTCCAGATGCCAATGCGAAGTACTACGCAGATGTGGTGGTTGATCTTGATCAGATTGTAGAGCCGATGATTGCTGATCCAGACGTAAACAACGATGATGTTTCTAAACGATATACACATGATGTGATCAGACCTTTGTCTTACTACGGTGGAGACAAGAAAGTAGATCTTGGTTTCGTAGGTTCTTGCATGGTACATAAAGGTGACATGAAGATTTTGGCTCACATGCTCAAGAACATAGAGTCTCAACAAGGCAAAGTAGAATTCAAGGCACCTCTAGTTGTTGCTCCTCCTACCTACAACATTGTAGATGAGCTGAAAGCAGAAGGTGACTGGGAAGTGCTACAGAAATATTCAGGTTTCGAATTTGATGACAATGCCCCAAAAGGAGTTGCACGTACCAAGTATGAAAATATGTTGTACTTAGAGCGCCCAGGTTGTAACCTCTGTATGGGTAACCAGGAGAAAGCAGCTCCAGGCGATACGGTAATGGCTACTTCTACTCGTCTTTTCCAAGGCAGAGTGGTGAAAGATTCAACCGAGAAAAAAGGAGAATCATTGCTATCCTCTACTCCAGTAGTGGTGCTTTCTACTGTCTTAGGTAGAACTCCCAACTTAGCTGAATACGAAGCAGCAGTAGAAGGTATCAACTTGACCAAGTTCAAGCCTTCTAGTAAGTTGTTGATGAAGTAAATCCTGTTTTAATAAATGAGAAATTAGAAGCCCGAGTTGAAAGACTTGGGCTTTTTTGTTG
>CAYGTD010000289.1:0-4740 GCA_964352725.1 uncultured Roseivirgaceae bacterium | reverse complement strand
GAAGGTAATTTATTGGTGAATGAAGTAGCGCCAAGAACGCACAACTCAGGACATCACACCATAGAGGCCAACATCACCTCCCAGTTTGAGCAGCACCTTAGGGCCATTCTAAATATGCCCCTGGGATCTACAGAGCTAGTAACTCCTGCTGCTATGGTAAATTTGTTAGGAGAAGATGGTCACACAGGAAACGCTCAATATTTAGGCCTGTCAGATTGCATGGCAATGAAGGGAGTTTATGTGCATCTTTATGGTAAGAAAATAACAAAACCTTTTAGGAAAATGGGTCATGTGACCATCACTGACACAACCATAGAATCTTTAAAGGTGAAAGCTAGAAAAGTAAAAGACACTCTAAAAATAATAGCATGACCAAGCCAAGAGTAGGAATTATTATGGGGAGCAAATCAGACCTCCCAATTATGCAGCAGGCAGCTGATATTTTAACAGAGCTTGGTGTTGATTTTGAGTTAACTATCGTTTCAGCTCATCGTACTCCACATAGAATGCTTGAATACGCAGAAGGCGCAAGAGCAAAAGGCTTGCAAGTCATTATAGCTGGAGCTGGGGGTGCGGCACACCTACCAGGAATGGTTGCTTCATTGACAACACTACCGGTGATTGGTGTGCCGGTAAAATCGAGCAATTCTATTGATGGATGGGATTCAGTTTTATCCATTCTACAAATGCCCGGAGGAATTCCTGTGGCAACTGTCGCTCTGGATGGAGCAAAAAATGCTGGAATTTTAGCAGCAGAAATTATTGGATCGACTGACGAATCAATTGCTGATCATCTTCAGAAATACAAAAATAGCCTTCGAGATAAGGTGATGGAGACAGTAAAGCAAGTAGAGAAATAACTATTTGGAAGGAATCTCCTCCACGGGAGGTTCTACATCTTTCTCTTTTTGTGGAAACATCAATGAGCCTACAATAGCAAAGGTTAGTGCTCCGATAATAATTCCAAAAGACAGGAATGTAGGGATATGTAGATCAATTATTTCAGCAAGCATTTTGGCACCTATGAAAGTCAGCACTACCGAAAGTCCTTTCTGTAGCAAATAGAATTTATCAAGCACATTCGCCAATAAGAAGAACATTGCCCTCAATCCCATCACAGCAAAAATGTTGGAAGTGTAAATAACAAACTCATTTTGAGTAATTGCAAATGCAGCTGGAATTGAATCAACTGCAAAAATCAAATCAGTAGATTCAATCAGTATAATCACCAAGAAAAGCGGAGTAAATAACAGTTTTCCATTTTCTCTCAACCAAAACTTCCCTCCCTTATCGGTGCTACTCATTGGGAGAACTTTCTTAGCCGCCTTCATTAATGGATTTTTCTCCGGCTCAATGTCCATGTCATCTTCTTCGCTGAAAAGTTTGATTCCAGAATACACTAAGAAAACTCCAAATACATAAAGTATCCAATGAAATTCTTGTATCAAAAGAGCTCCTACAAAAATGAATACCGCTCTAAAAACAATCGCCCCTAAAATGCCCCAAAAAAGCACATTATGATAGTACTCTTCTTTCACCTTGAAATACTTGAGGATTAGAAGAATAACAAAGATGTTATCTACGGATAATGCCTTTTCTGTTACATAAGCAGAGAAGAATTCTAGTGTCGCTGCAGGGCCTTCACCATAGAAATAAATCAATAACCCATAACAGACTGAAACAAACACCCAAAAAAGCGATTGTAGCAATGCTTCTTTCTGTGAAACTTTCTGATGCTTTTTATGAAATAAGCCAAGATCAACTATTAAGAATAGGACAATCACTACGCCGAAAACTCCAAAGAGGAGTCCTTCATTTTGTCCTGAAAAAAGGCTTAGTAGCATGTTGGTTAGGAATTATCTAGTTCGCTTACTCAATGAACAAATTACGTGATTTATACCAAAATAAGAAAAAATTTAACTTTTTCGGAATAATAATTTTTTTCTAGATCAGTGACCCATAAAGAAAATGATCCAAATGATTATCAAGACTGGAAGTAAAATAGGAATGGAGTACTTGATGATATAAGAGAAGAAAGATGGCATTTTAATTCCTACTTGCTCAGCTATTGACTTTACCATAAAATTAGGACCATTCCCAATATAAGTGAATGCCCCAAAGAAAACAGCACCTAATGAAATAGCCATTAAGTCTAATGTCGAGTCATTAAAGCCATCATTGGCAAAAGCCACCACATCTTTAATATTATTTACATCTGCTCCCACACTTGCCATAGATGCGGTTAGAAAATTTACATAAGTAGGCGCATTGTCAAGAAAACCAGAAAGAACTCCTGTTCCCCAATAAAGATTACTTGGATGAATTAGCTCGGCACCTTGAGGAGATTTAGCAAAATCACTCACAAGCTCTAAGGCTGGCATCATGGTAAAGAATATGCCAATAAATAAAAAGGCAACCTCACGTATTGGCTCAAAAGAAAATTCATTACCATGTATCGCTTGAAGATCAGAAAATTTATACGAACCAAATGCTGCGAATAGCATGATAAGCTCTCTAATATAAGAGAATTTTTGTCCTTCATATTCAATACCTGGAACCCAACTAAAAACGTTTGGATCCAAGAAAACAGCAGCCACAACAATGGCTAACCAGATAAAATTTCGTTTTCCTCTTAGCTGTACTTTACCTGTTGGCACTTCCTCTTCTTCCTCATCGCCTCGGCTTAGCGCGTAGTTTGTTTTGTTTCTAATATCAAATAAGAAGAAAAACAACAGTAGAAGACAAACAGCAATAACCCATGGCACAAAATTGTGAATCAACGTCCATACAAAAGGAATTCCTTTCAAGAAACCAAGGAATAATGGCGGATCTCCAATAGGTGTTAAAGAACCTCCAATATTGCTCACTATGAAAATGAAGAAAACAATGTGATATGCTTTTATTCTATTTTTATTCAAGCGAATAAATGGACGAATTAAAAGCATGGATGCACCGGTCGTCCCGATGATATTAGCTAACACAGCCCCAATTGCCAATATCCCCACATTGGTGGAAGACTTCACCTTTTTATCAACAATTATAAGGATACCTCCGGAGGCGACATAAAGGCCTGCTAACAGTGCGATGAATTGAATGTATTCTGCTCCCGAATGTACCGGACTATGATGATTATGAAGTGAAAAGAGATAATAACTACCAACAAGCAGTGCCAACGCAACTGATATGACTGGGTAGCTTTTATGCCAAAAGTGAGGATAGAAAAGAGGTCCTGTCGCTATCATTATCAGCAACAAAACAAAGGGGATAATACTCCAAAGTGGTGGCTTACCATGTTCGACTTCACCATGCTCAATCGCATCCACATCATGATGAATATCACTAATTACAATGGATGAATCCTGAGGAGTATTACTTTCATGATCTTGAAAATATTCATCACCTGCAAATGATGCCAGCGAGGCAACAAGAATGAAGCATGAAACAAATATTCTTCTAATCATTTAAATAAGGCTGTTTAAAACTGAATTTTAGCTTTTGTTAAATTAAGACAAATCAAATCGAATTATGTAAGCTTATCTAAAGAAATACCAAAAGCGGTCTCAGTAATTTTTGTACGGGAGCTGTTTTTTTCATGGACTTTCTTCAATGCTACTCCAATTGTATTCGAACAGTCATTAAAAATGTCCGCATCTGTCAAAACAGAATCATTTTCTGGATCCATTAAGAAAGCGAATGTTCTTGCCATTCCACAATTCGCTATGAAGTCTGGAAGCAAAGAAACTTGATTATCTACATGCTCCGCTATAGGTCCATAGAAAATAGCTTCGTCACTAAACGGTACATTAGCACCACATGATACTACCTCAAGACCATTAGCAATCATTGATTCAGTCTGGTCTTTTGATACCAATCTGGATGCCGCAGCAGGTATGAATATTTCTGCGCCCATTGACCAAACTTCATTGTTGAACTGATCAAATGGAATCAGATTATCTGCCACCAATTTATTTCCGTCTTTATCATGAAAAAATTTCTTAATCTCATCAAGAGAAAAACCATCAGGATTGGCAAGGCCACCTACTCTGTCAATGATCCCCACTATTTTTACACCATATTTTGCTAGGTATAAAGCTGCTGTAGATCCTACATTGCCCCATCCTTGAATTATGGCTTTTTTCTCACCAATGTTTCCTCCCCAGATTTTGTAATAATGTCGGACAGCCTCAGCTACACCATATCCAGTGATCATATCTGCCACCACATATTTTTTTGGTGAATCTGGAATGTATTCTGGATCTTCCAAGACTTTAGAAACCCCATGTCTTAATCGACCAAGCATATGAATTTTTGTTGGTTTTCTTGGATTAAAATGACCATTTACAATACCTTCCTGTGGATGCCACAATCCAAAATCTTCTGTTATAGGAATAACCTCATGGATTTCGTCCACATTCAAGTCCCCCCCCGTTCCGTAATAATTTTTAAGCAATGGATAGACAGCATGATACCATCTTTTTAGCACCCCTTCTTTTCTTGGGTCATTGGGGTCAAAGTTGATTCCTGATTTTGCTCCACCAATTTGCGGACCAGAAACAGTGAATTTGATCTCCATGGTTTTTGCCAAAGACTCCACTTCTCTTTTATCTAAACCAACTCTCATTCTAGTTCCTCCACCAGCTGCTCCACCTCGCAGAGAGTTTATCACAACCCAACCTTTCGCTTCGGTTTCAGGATCTGACCATTCAAATACAATTTCTGGTGTTTTATCTTCAAATTTTT
>CAYGTD010000288.1:0-4753 GCA_964352725.1 uncultured Roseivirgaceae bacterium | reverse complement strand
ACGAATCCTCACCACCCTCTCTCAGAATTCATTACGACTCCCCTCCTTGGAGGGGAGTAGCTACCGAGATATGAAACGCATTCTCACCACCCTATCCGGAAAAATTAGAAGTATGATACTAGAGTTTTATGAAAAATGAATAAAGCAGTCAGAGCTAAAACCCTGACTGCTTGATCTCAGTGTTAGTCTTTTATATCAATAATCCTTCCTGGCGTCCATGGTGCCTGATTAGCATCTAGTTCCGCGTTGATCGCTGGCACATCTTCTTTCATGATCGCTTTCAAACTAGCAATCACAGGGTTGAGGTATTTCTCTGCAACCCCTTTGACTTGCATAGACGTTCCTGTTGGATTAGAATACCAAGATGTTCCAGTGTAAATCGCTGTATTTACACGACTGCTTATTGAAGGTGCTTGGTCAATCTCTAGCTGTCTCTTGATCGGGTCCCCGAATAGTGAAATCTGTATTTCTTCTAGCTTTTCTTCTAGGCCATTCACTTTTTCATTTAATGAGGAGCTCCTTACTATCCTTGCTGCTGCTTTATAATACTTCAATGCTTCCTGTAGCTGATTGTAAGCACTTCGTGCACTGTTTGCTGATTTTGATAGCGTCATTAGTTGCTGATGAAAGGCCAGCATAGCGGCTGGATCAGTTGGCGGTACTGTTTGATTATCCAACCCTTTTACCTCAAAGGGTACAGGCTCGGTCAGCGTTGTTACTTCACCATCAATACTTTTCGCCAGCTCCACTGTATAGTTGCCGGGCAGTACCATAATACCAGAAGAGATATTCTTCGTTGGATCTGCTAATTTGGTTTGAACCTCATCTATAGCTGGGTATTTCAAATCCCAGTATACTCGATTAATACCATCTGAAGCACCCGTTCTTACTTCATTCACTACCTCCCCATTCACATCTTTTATAGTGAAAATTAAGAAAGGTTTTTCTTGGTCTCTTTCAGCTTGTAACTGTTCATAGCTCGGATAGTAAACAGTCTCTCCATCTTTTCTTTTTTTGCCTTCAGTCTTTTCACGATCGCTTTCAAGCGTCGTGTATTTCTCCTTTAGATAATAGGTAAACGCTGCTCCAAATGGAGGATTTTCTCCGAGGTAATACGTTTCGCCTTGAAATCCTTTTGGCCCTAGCCACGAAATGGTTTTACTAGCGGCGATCGGGCTGTAAGGATCGTATTGCAAAGCTTCTGAAACAGCGAAAAGGTGCGCTTCTTTTTCTAATAGCTCATTGGATAACTCGCGAAGTGCAGAGTAATCATCCATGATGTAGAAGCCTCTTCCAAAGGTACCTAGCACCAAGTCCTTTTCTCTTTCTTGAATATTGATATCACGTACGGCAATGGTCGGTAGTCCTTTCGACAACTTCTGCCAAAACTTACCTCCGTCTAACGTTGCAAAACAACCAAACTCCGTTCCCACAAATAATAGGTTTGCAGCCTCAGGATCTTCCTCTATCGCATAGACTGATCCTCGTTCAGGCAGATTCGCTTTTATCGTGACCCAGCTTTTTCCCATATCCGTACTTTTCAGAAGATAAGGTTTAAAATCGCCTCTTTTGTGATTGTTAAAAGCAACATACACAGTGCCTTTATTATGAGCTGAAGCAATGATTTCATTCACATAAGTCATATCAGGCACACCTGGAAACGCGCTGTATTTTGTCCAGCTTTCGCCTCCATTGGTAGATACATGCACTAGTCCATCGTCTGTACCCGCATAAATCAGGTTCTCATCGAGTGGAGACTCAGCTAATGCCACAATATTGCCGAAGGGAGTAGTAGATACATTTTTTGCGACAGCATCCATAGGCCATACTTTGCCCATCACTTCTAGCTTGTTACGGTCAAGATCTCTGGTCAGATCGCCACTCACCTCTTTCCAGCTTTGCCCCATATCATCGCTTCTATGCACACGGTCAGATGCGTAATAAAGTCGTTTGTTATCATGTTTACTGATCAAGAGAGGAGCATCCCAGTTCCAATTGTAAGAATAGTCTCCATCAGGTGGCTGGGGAACAATATTCTGCGTCTGTCCTGTCTTTCTATCAAAGCGAGAGAGATTACCATACTGTGACTGACTGTAAATAATGTCTGGATTTTTTGGGTCTACATGTGGCTCAAAACCATCACCCAACGTAGTTACAAACCAGTTACGATTGGTGATCCCAGTAGTCTCCGTCGTTTGAGAAGGTCCACCGATAGTGAAGTTATCTTGAGTTCCTCCATAGACATAATAGAATGGATAGTCGTTGCTTACCCCTAGTTTATAAAACTGTGCTACCGGTAGGTTTGGAAAGAAGCGCCATGTTTTTCCTCTGTCCCATGATTCATAAACACCACCATCATTTCCGTTGAGTAGATAGTTGGGGTTTTTAGGATCGATCCACAATGCATGGTTGTCTATGTGCTTATTCTTCTCTCCTACATTATTGAATGTCTTACCTCCATCTTCAGAAACGCCTGCAAAGGTATTCATTACATAAACTAAGTCTACATCTACTGGATCAGCAATGACTTCTTGGTAATAATTTCCACTAGAAGAGTAATCGCTTTGTCGTACCCAAGATTCTCCAAGGTCAGTCGATTTGTAAAACCCTCCCTTATCCTCCTGCGCTTCTACAACGGCATAGATTACATCTGGATTGGCAGGCGAAATATCCAATCCTATTCTCCCCAAATCACCTTCTGGGAGCCCTTTTGAAACCTTTCTAAAATTATTACCAGCGTCCGTCGATTTGTACACTGCGGACTCAGGGCCTCCACTGATGTAGGTGAACACATGACGTCTTCTTTGATGTGCTACAGCATAAACCACGTTGGAATTTCTGGGATCCAGATGCACCTCATGAATTCCAGTATGCTCGCTAATGTCTAGTATTTTGGACCAGCTATTGCCCCCATCAGTAGTCTTGTACAATCCACGATCACCACCAGCACTCCAAAGTGGACCAGTTGCAGCCACATATACTACATCTGAATTGGTAGGATCAATGGCGATCATCCCAATATGTTCCGACCCTTTTAATCCCTTATTTTCCCAACTTTTCCCACCGTCTACACTTTTATAAACGCCATCACCATAATCGACACTACGCTGGTTATTGTTTTCACCGGTACCTACCCAAATCACATTATGGTTGTTGGGATCCATCTCTACTACCCCGATGGAGTATGAGCCTTGATCATCGAAGATCGGGTCGAAACTGAGTCCACGATTGGTCGTTTTCCACACACCTCCAGCAGCAGTAGCCACATAAAACTCGCTTGGATTGTCTGGGTTCACAGCAAAATCCGCTATTCTGCCAGAAGTAAAGGCTGGTCCGATAGATCGGAAAGACAAGCTATTCCATCCTACTTCATAGAGAGGAGGTTTCTTTTCTTCTTCTTTTTTTTCTCCTTTTTTCTGAGCTTCTACCGAAGTGGCTGAAAAGATCAACGTAAATAATAGTACGGGGTAAAAAATAGATTTAAGTCTCATGAGCATTCATTCAGGTTAAAATTGAATAAGAAAGTTAGATAAAAAGCGAGAGAGTAAGAGACCCACTTACATGAATGGCTTATCAGATTTACGATTTTCAAAGATCAGATTATGTCGTCTTAGAATTTCACACGAAGAAGTGAGTCCAATTGTTGATTTCTTTTCAATGCGGATCGGTAATACGCAATATGTGTTTGGAGTTCATTTGCACTAAAACCAAAATAATTTTTCACCAAAATATTTTCTTCAATCGGCACAAGTACTTCCCCTGTTATATAGTCCACCATGTAGACGTATTTTGGAAAAAAATTCTCATCAAGAGCTTGTAAGTGGTTTCTTTGTAATTCATCAATAGACTCATATCGGTCGTATAGTGAAACTAGCTTTCGCTTAAACTCTAGATTACTGATGAGTTTTAAATCTCCACTATTAATCATGGAACGATAGGTAATATCATTTGGATCAAAGAAATAATAGTTTCCAATTTGCTGGCTGTAAATAAAAATGGAATCTCGAGAAGGTTGCTCTTCCGCATACAAACCCATCGCTCTAATTAACATCTCCAACTTCTCCGTATTCTGTGAGATTGAAAAATTAAGGCTTTTCCTATCTTGCTCCAAGTCGGATACCAACTCACGATAATAATTAGTTAAGGTTTGCTTTTCCTTCTGATCTTCCGCTCGTGTATTCAACCAAAAAGCGATAGTTACTCCTGTGATTACAATGACTAGCTCAATCAAATATCGTAGGACAGACTTATTTTTCATAACAGTGAATTACTCAATGAACGTACGAATATAACTTTCAAATTCAGAACTGCTCGGCTTCACTTCCAATTCTTTCTTTACGATCATCCCAGTCGGGTCAATCAAACTATACCTAGGTAAAGTAGTCATGAGATTAAAGAATTCGTTCTCCTTAACCAGTGAAAGATTTAATCCAAAAATGTCGTTTTTGATGGTCATTCCTGCATACAAATTGGGCAGGATCAGTCTGCCCAGGTACTTAGCGCTTATTCAGGGGTTTATTGGGTGGTTTATGTTGACTATTTTTAGTGCGTCGTTGATTTCGCAACTGCTTAATTAAACAATCTAAAACCCACCCCCACCCCCTCCAAGGAGGGGAGTTGTGAAATCAGAAATTGAATCTAATCCCCTCTTCTAAGGGGACAAAGGGGTGGGTCAATTGCCTATCTCCCTGTTTTGAGTTAATTTGAGGAATCCAACCTGATCATTATGCGAATCAGTAGCATTCTTCTTGCA
>CAYGTD010000287.1:0-4763 GCA_964352725.1 uncultured Roseivirgaceae bacterium | reverse complement strand
TCAGGCAAATAAGCTAGAGAACTCATCTGATCAACAATCAAATTTTCTTTTGAAAGCTCCTGAATATTAACAGTGGTTATGCCATCAATCTTATCAAATACGGAATCAATGTTTGGGATTTTATTGAGATCTAAAAGACTTTTCGCCATCATGAGCATGACTGCATTCTTATTTTCTTCAGAGAGTGCCATCTGACCTTTTATTTGGTTTTTGGCTTTTTGCAACTGAAGAGTACCCATTTTCTTATTCTTCAAATGATCAATCTCTTTCAATACGATTGATTGACATCTTTTCAGATTTTTTGGGTCTGTTGCATAATAAATGCTAAACAGACCAATATCAATGTAAGGAGAGTAGCTGGCATCTACTCCATAGACTAAACCGTGCTTTTCTCTCATGGCTAAGTTTAACCGTGCATTCATGCTAGGACCACCCAATAGGTTGATCAAAAAGAAGAATGGAATTCTGTTTTCATCTTTCAGAGACAAAGAGGGTAGACCTAATACAAAATGAGTTTGTGATACACTTCGCTTAATTACTTTGTTGACGGCCGTATATCCGCTAAATAAAGTCCTTTCTGGAGTATTGTTTTTGTGAGGTATATGAGAAAGGTGTTTTTCAGCAAGTCGTTTAATTTTCTTTGCAGAATAGTTGCCAATGCTCGACAATACAATCTTCTCTGTATTCAAATTACGATCTAGGAATTTTCTGAAGTCTCCTTGCTTAAAGCTCTTTACTGTTTCTTGAGTCCCTAGAATATTTCTACCTAATGGATGATTGGGGAAAATCAATTCATCAAATTCATCTTGAATGGAATCTTCAGGGGTGTCCTTATACATGGACATTTCTTCCAGTATAACCGTTCGTTCCTTGTCTATTTGCTTCTCTGGAAAAGTGGAGTCGAACGTGATGTCAGCAAGTAGTTCTACTGCCTTGTCTATGTGGTTGTCTAGGAGAGAAGCGTAAAAACAGATTTTTTCTTTGGTAGTATAAGCATTCAGTTCACCACCTAGTGATTCCAATCTATTGAGGATGTGGTATGAGTTTCGCTTAGTTGTCCCCTTAAATACCATGTGCTCAAGAAAGTGTGCCAAACCCTGCTCATGTTCCAGTTCATCCCTACTACCAATATCTAGCATAATGCCGACATTGGCAATTCGAGTGTGGTTTACTTCTTTGTGAATGATTCGAATCCCATTGTCCAGCTCAATCAACTCATATTCAGGCGTGCTCATGTGCTGCAAATGTACGTTTACTTTTCTACCTTGAAAGCAGTCAAAACATCAATTAATTGATTGTTTAGTGAGGTGTGGATCAATAGCCAAAGCTAGAGTGAAGATTGATCTTAACTATTGAAAGTTATCCTCATAAACCACCTTTGATTCTTCTATGTTTTTTAGATCCTCAAGCAGGTGATTTTCCCTTGGAGTTCTATTAATCAAATCTTCCAGAAGCTTTTTTGCTTTCGAATCATCTCCATGTTCTATTAAAGCCTCGGCATATAGTCGTCCATTTCCTAAATTGTTTGGTGCAGCAGTAAAGGCTGCTTCGAGCAGCTCTAGAGCAGTGTCCTCTGACGGCCATGTCAATATAAAAGGAATATTGGGTGCCTTTAAATGAATGGCTCCTAAAATTCGTTGTGCACCTGCTTCGTCGTAGTAAGTATTGGATTGGATGATGTCTTCAGTTAATAGTTTGACTTCATCTAACACACCTTTTTCATGCGCTTTGATGATACTTATTGTCTGACCCCAACGACCCAGATTGGCCATGTAGTAGTATTTTATACTTATTTCATCGGGATACTCATTGAGGCTTTTTTTACCAAGTTTAATGGCTCGAGAGTAAATTTTTTTTCTGATCATTTTAGCTTGCTTGGTATAGCTGCCTTTAAATTCATAAGCTCTTAATAAACCTGTAATTGATTTCGGGCTTTTATCCTTTTTAAAGAATTTAATTGCCATGTTGATGTTTTTACTAGGAGCAATAAGGCCTTTCGCATTCTCATATCTTTTTGTGAAGTAGCTCTGTCCTTGCTCGTAATAGGATGCTTGACCAAAAGCTTGACAAGCAAAAAATATAAAAATTAGAAATAAACACCTAGACCAATGATTATTCATAACTCTCATTATTTTCTAAGGTCAAGTACTTTATCTAAAAGCGACTTCTTTTTCTTTTCTTCTTCGATGATTTCAACATCTCCCATATTTCCTAAAAGCATGGAGATTGGTCTCAATTCTTCATAATGATAGCAGACCACTTTCAGCATAGCCACCATAGGCAAGAAAAGGATCATGCCAGCTACACCCCATAAAAAACCACCAGCAATCAAAGACAGTATGGAAAAAAGAGCATTTATTTTTAAGCTGCCTCCTACTATTCTTGGACTCAATACATTTCCTTCTATGAATTGAATGATGGCAAATACAATAATTACCCCCACCGGATACCATAGGCTATCGTAATTGATCAAAGCATATAATGTAGGTATTAATCCTCCCATGGTAGAACCAACATAGGGAATTACAGCAAGTAATGCTGCCAAAAAACCAAATAAGAAACTATACTCTATGCCAACTATAAGTAATCCAATGCTATTCAATAGTCCGAGAATGATGATCAAGAGAACCATTCCCGTGAGGTATTGCTGACCCACTTTTTGTACTTCTTTAAGCATATGATGAAAGGACTCTCTGCTTTTTTTAGGGCTGAAATATCCAATAGCCGAGGCTAAATGATTGCTATACAACAGAATTAAAAAAGTGTAGATAATCGTCAGGATCAGGTAGGTGAAAAATGAACTGGTAATACCTACCGTATCAGAGATCATTAGAAAACCATTATCGGAAAAGAAGTCTGATAGCTGATTGAGGAGTTCCTTGGATTGGATGTCAGGAATTAGCTGCACTTTAGTATTTAGGAATGAAATAGAAGCATCTAATGCTTCCTCCAGCTTATCAAATAAATTAGCGTATTGTCCTGATATCTCAATGATCTGGGCTGAGAATAGAACGATAACTCCTAAAATAAGTACGGTAACTCCGCTCATTGTAATCGCTATCGCAAAGGTTTTATTGGCCCCCTTCTTTGTTAACCATTTAATTATTGGGAAAAGGATAAAAGCAAACAAAGTAGCAAAGCAAAGTGGAATTAAGAGGTTCTTAGCTAGGCTTAGTATAACCACTAATCCAATAATTGAGGCGATAACGTAAAAAATATTTTTGAAGGAAGTATTCACTATACCATTATTTGTATGGCTAAGCTATCTAATAATTGCATTCGAGTGAATAACAGACACGATGAAATATTTCATTAGTTCTTCTAATTTATCATTTTCATTTTAGTAATAATAGATATTGTGCCAGGAAAGTATCAGAAGAAGTTGCTTAGGAAGAGAACATAAAGATTTAACTGATAGCGTCTAACAAATCATTTTTTCTTGTGTTGTAATCTCCATAAACTGATAATTGAAAATGAAAACTAGCCTTACAACTGAACTAATTGCGGAAATCGGAAAAGCAGATGATAAGTTACTTAGGATTTTAAGTGCTGTTGTAAAAGAGTACAAGTCAGACTTTCGTCAGGAGGTGAGTAATAAAAGCCTACCTAAAGAGGAGAGTAATGAAAGCTTTCATCAAGAGGAGAGTAATGAAAACCTATTTCGGTTAGTTTATACGAGTGCTAGAATGAAAAATTGTACAGACCAAGATATTGATCAGATTTTGGAAGTATCAAGAAGGAACAATGCTAAAATCAATGTAACTGGTATCTTAATCCACACCAAAGATCGTTTTCTTCAGGTACTAGAGGGTGATAAAGAAGTCATTATGTCTTTATATCACAAGATTGACAAAGACAGTCGTCATGGAGGTTCAAATATGCGATTTTGTGAACCAGTTAACGAGAGATATTTTGCTAATTGGGAAATGGCAGGGCGTAAAATGGATAAAAGTGTAGAGTTTAATACCTCAATTGATGATAATCAAAGGAAGCTTTACGATTCTATGATGGATGGAGACTTGAGTTCATACAAAGATGCAGGAATGAGAGTTTTGAAGACTTTTTTACTAGTTTCTTAATGTTCGAAATCTACGATTCCTCATCGTAGTAAATCTTATAAAATTTTCTACCATCTGGTTCTTGCCCTTGCTCTATTAACTCTCTGTTACCATGTATATATACATGAAAGTTCTTATCTAGTTTAAGGACACTTTTGAAAACTCGAGCTTGTTTTTTTACAGAGTTGACGGCAATCTTGAAGTTGTCCTCAATCTCTAAATCCATTTCATTTTGATATTGATTATCAAAATTTCTAAAGGAATTGATGGCTTCATCTTCACGGCCAAATACTGACAGTTCAAACTCGCCTTTGTCAAAATCTTCCGCCTCTTTGAAGTACCTAATAGACTTATTGAGTAAATCGATTTGATCTGTTTTGGAGACTTCAAACTCCTCCGGCATTTGATCAGTAATGTATGACTTTGTCATTTCTAAGAAATGACTGGTGTTGTTGATATGATCTTTCTTAAAGTCCAGATTGATGAAATCGTTTTTCCAATAAACTGCCTCACTATTGTTATTATCATAAGCCAAAATGGTAAAAGGCTCTTTATCCAACAGGATCAAACATGCTTTATCTAGTTTCTTTTCCCCAATTCCTTCTTTAAAGAGCAAAATGGGTTCCTTGGTCCAGTTGGGAGTTTCAATGAATGGATCTTTCTTTTCTATTTTGAAAATACCAAGCCCATCTATAGGCTCATTAC
>CAYGTD010000286.1:0-4775 GCA_964352725.1 uncultured Roseivirgaceae bacterium | reverse complement strand
ATCTTAAAGCAAAAACAAGAACCAAAAGTTTTTATTGGTGTATTTGTTGGATTTTTAGGTACGGCTATTCTTATACTTGCAGGGCAAGGAAGCAATTTTTCGGGATTAAATATCTATGCACTACTTGTCGTTTTAGCTACTGTATGCTATGCCTCCAATCTAACGTTGATAAAACAAAAACTTAATGGTATTCATGCCATAACTGTAACAAGTATTTCCTTGTTTTTTGTTTTCCCCTTTGCCGCCATTCACCTTTTTGGATTTACTGATTTCTGGCCAAAATTGATGACTGTAGAAGGTGTTGGTATGTCTACTTTTTACATATGCCTATTAGGTGTGTTAGGAACAGCCATCGCGTTGATTATCTTCAATAAGATCCTACAAATGACAAATCCGCTTTTTGCATCATCTGTTACTTATATTATTCCTATTGTGGCAGTTATTTGGGGAGTGATTGATGGTGAGCAATTGTATCTTCTCCAATATCTTGGAATGATTGCTGTAGGAGTTGGCGTATATATAGCAAATAGAAATAGAGCGGCCTTTAAAAAACAAAAACCTTGAAGACTTTGACCTCCAAGGTTCTGTATTATCAAAAATGTATTTAAGCAACTTAGAATCCACCACCAGCCTTACTACTGGTTTGAAGTTGCTTAGCCATGGCAGCTCCAATTAGGCTCTCAAGTGGCGTACCTCCTTTGTCTCCACCACCCATAATCATTGTTTCTGGGAAATTTATTTTAGCTATTTCAGCAGCTACTCTTACATCTCTATCTAGTTCCATTTTCAATTTCACTTCAGGCGTAATACCCGCACTTACTTTCTTAGAGATCTCATAAGCATCAGCATCAGCCATTACTTTCTTTTTTTGAGCATGTAGTCTTTCTGTTTCCAGAGCTATAGCTGCTAGCTTTTTATTCGTCTCTTCCTGCTTTAGCTTTGTTTCAATTGCAATCAGTGCCTTCACTTGTTCTTTCTCCTGCGCCACTCTTTCAGCAGCTTTATCTCTTTCACCTTCCGCAATGATTCGCTGTTGCGCATCTTTAGCTGTTTCCACTTTTTGCTGTTCTAGTTGTCTTTTTGCAGATTCATCTCTTTGAGCTTCTAATCTTTGCTTAAATGTGGCTTCTAGTTCTACATTGTCCACTATTACTTGAGAAACGATAATATTGTTCTCGCTCAACTCATGTTTGATTCTTTTGGGAATGCCATTTTCCAAGATTTTCTTCACATCATAAGAGGTTTTTACCTCCTTAATTTCTCGATTCTCCACTTGGATACTTGTGAAAACAGTGTCTCTTTTCTCTAATTTCTCCACCGCATAGGCCCCTTCTCTTAATTGCTCCTCAAAAACTTGGCGGAAACTTTGAGCTTCTCCAGAGATATAATCTTGAGCTGCGAACATATAGGCCGTGTTAATCAACTGTTCTTTCACCGTTGGCACAATGGTATTATTAACCAAGTTGCTCATTGTTCTAAACTTCACCGCTAGATTAATGAAGTCTTCCTCATCTCTAGGTAGCTCAAACCGTGTAGAAACATAGCCAGATGCTGTTACCTGATCAATGAATCTAAGAGGAACAGGTTTCATCACACCTCCGACTTCACGTTCATCTACTTCAATACCCTGTCCTACCACTTTTACGTCAATGAATTTTTGCCAATTATCTATTTTGGCAAATCCTCTCCATTTGAGTCCTTGCGACATTACAGCACTCATTTTTCCTGTAGGATAAACCAATAGATAGTTGAACCCTCGATCTGCAAAAAAGAACAACGAATTGAGCAACATTAAAAAGCCCCCAATAATTGACAGCATAATACCTCTACCAGTTTTGAATTTTTTCATCCAAACAAGGGAAGGAACAGAAATGTCAATTTTTGAAATAACAATGACTGACAAGCCAATAACAAGTACAATAAATCCCAAAAACGTAATCATAAGTTTTCAATTTAAAAGGTGAATAATAGATTTCGGGACGATCTAGCTTTTTCCAAAAGAGAAAGTTTCAGTAAGCCTGAGTGCGTAAAAAAGAAGATGATCTAATAATAATACGTAAGAAACGTCAAAAAGGTTTTCTTTGTGTATTTGCTTAAGCGATTATTAAAATATATAATTAAAGTGTTTTATATAGGAAGCGTGAAATAAACTAATAGACTAATCAATAGGCTCGAAATGATGTTTAACCACACTCCAGCTCTTACCATGTCCTTAATTTTCAGTTCGCCAGAACCAAAAACAATCGCATTTGGGCCAGTTGCTATGGGTAGCATGAATGCACACGAAGCAGCCATAGTTGCGGGTATCATCAGTAAATAAGGATGAACTCCAATCGCATCAGCAAGAGAGGCTAACACAGGGAGCATAATTGAAGCTGTTGCTACATTAGAGGTTACCTCCGTAAGGAAATTAATCGCTAAAGCGACTATTAGAATAATAAGAAAAAGTGGCAAATGCTGAACCGCTACTAGCTGCATTCCCAACCACTGAGCCAAACCAGAACTTTGGAAAGCTGCAGCCAGAGATAGCCCTCCGCCGAATAGAATAATAACTCCCCATGGGAGTCTTTCTGCCTCCTCCCAAGTGAGTAGTTTACCCTTCACATTCTTTGATGGAATAATAAACATTAATAATGCTGCAGATATTGCAATAACCGTATCATTGATCCCAGGAATGAATAGGCTCAGAAAAAATGAACGACTGATCCAAGCAAAGGCGGTGATTAAAAAAACCGCCCCAACCATTTTTTCCTCAGCGCTTATTTTTCCTAATTTTTCATATTCCTTGTTCAATACTTCTCTTCCTAAAGGCAATACAATTTTATTTACTGGAAATACGACTCTCGTAAGCACTACCCAGGAAACTCCCAGCATCACAATTGAAAATGGCATAGCAAATACCATCCAATCAGCAAAAGAAATTTCTGTACCGTATAGTTGCCTAGCTACAGCAACAAAGATGGGATTAGTTGGTGTTCCTACTAGTGTGGCTACACCTCCAATTGATGCAGAATACGCAATCCCCAACAACAATGCTTTGAAAAATGAATCGGTAGAATCTTGAGATAGCTCTCTAATTTCTTTGATCAATGCCACGCCTATGGTGACCATCATCAGTGTAGTAGCTGTATTGGAGATCCACATGGAGAGAAGCCCTGTAGCCAACATAAAGCCAAGAACAATATATTGGGCATTGGAACCAACAGCGTAAATAATAGTGATAGCAATTCGCTTGTGTAAATTCCACTTTTGCATGGCAATTGCTAGAATAAACCCTCCAATAAAAAGAAATAGCATCTTATCTCCATAAGCAGCTGTAGTTTGAGCTATTGGAGCTCCATTAGTAAGCGGAAGAATTGCGATTGGAAGTAAAGCTGTGGCAGCAATAGGTAGTGATTCAAAAAGCCACCAAGTAGCTATCCACAAGGTGGAAGCCAGTACGGCATTAGCCTCAGCATTAAGTCCTTCGAAAGGCTCTAAGAAAAAAACGATACAAAATAAAAAGGGCCCTAGTAAGAGCCCTATTTTTTTACGATTCATGTGAACTGGTATTAAGCATCCTCCTCTAGTTTCACAAAATCAAATTCCTCTAAAAAGTGTTTGGCTTGATCTAAATTCTGAAAGTCATATTCTTTAATTTCTCCCATGGTTCCATGAATCTCAATTTTAATGACAGAGATTCTGCTATCCTGATCAATCGGATTGTCGATTAAATTTGCAACTGCACTACCATCCTTTATTTTGTGAGAAAGCACCACATTTTTTCTTTTAATTCTCTTACAGTAGGAGCAATTGTACTCCTTATAGAGTTCACCATCTTTCGTTTCTGTTGATGCCTTTACTACTTCCTCTTTTACCAATCGTAATGTTTGAAAGCCGCATCTATCGCACTCTAGCGCATTTAAGTGCCCTTTATACTTTTCAATTTTCGTAAATCCTGTGTCAGGATCTATCCATACATCATAGTCAACAGAAAACGCATTTTCTTCAGCTTGCATTCCTTCATCCAGATAAGCATCTTCATCAGATTCACTTAGAAGTTTCATTGTATGACCATTCTCAGGATTTATTCTAGGCGCATATCTTAATTTTTTCAACTTCTTGTCCAACTTACCTGGATAGTAAAATTTCATAATTAACTGTGCAATATATCCGTAAAGAAATCCCGCACAGAATGACACAAAGAGTCGAATAAAAAACCAGGTAAACTTGATTTGCATGGTTTCATACTCGAGCGTATTGCAGAAAAAGAAAAGCGCTGTTGCAAAAAGCAATTGAGTCAACAAGAATCTTCTGCTTTCTTTTTCACTTGCAAAGTCAAATTTCTCTTTGAAGGTTTTCTTAGATGAGAATGTAATCTTGTATGCGATGAAGTTGAGCAAGCCCAAAGCAAGTGCTACAAATATTAAGATTGATACAATTTCTTGCCAGCTAGCGAGAAATTCTAAATACGATTCATGGTTCATAAGGTGTTCTTAGTTTGTGACAAAAATAAAACGAAATTTTTCATCGAATTATATAGTCAAACAATAAGAGGCCCAAATTCCCTAATTTAAGGTCGGAATATCTTCTTTTTGGATTTTCGAAAGAATGACTTGGCTGATAGAAACTTGTTGTGCGTAAGGGTTGATAGTCTGCACTTGTTTTTTTTCATTCTTTGGAAGTAGAGACGCCCACTTAGATAGTTCTGCTTCCGCCACTACTCTAACTCTCTCTTCAGCTTCGCTTAAAAAAGCGATAGTGCGGAGAAGCAATAGTATTGTTATGAGTTTATT
>CAYGTD010000285.1:0-4823 GCA_964352725.1 uncultured Roseivirgaceae bacterium | reverse complement strand
TCATAAGAAACTTTTAAACTTTGATGCATTTTCATACCCAAGGACAGGTGGTATACTATTAGGGCTAGGCATGCTACTTACATTAGTGGCATATTACGTTGGTAAAAAGGCCCATGCGCTGACTAAATAAAATGAGATGAATAGAAGATATGTGCTGCTTTTCCTTTCGGTTATTGTGATACTATTTGCATCTTCATGTAGCAGTGATCCTAAACCAATCAACTATGGAGGAGATGCCTGTGATTTTTGCATGATGACCATTGTGGATAAGCAACATGCAGCCCAATTGGTGACCATAAAGGGTAAGAATTACAAATATGACGCTATAGAATGCATGATCAATGATCTCAGTAAATGGACAAGACCACCAGTAGAAACTCATCTAGTAGCTGATTATGCAAACCCAAGGACATTGACTGACGCACTTACTGCCAGTTATTTGATTAGTGAAGAAATTCCCAGCCCTATGGGCGAATACTTGTCTGCCTTTTCCAGCGAAATCAAACGAGACGAGACTCATAGAAACTCAGGAGGAGAAAAACTAAACTGGAAGCAACTGACGATAGCATTAGCTAAAAAGAATAGCGATAACCATCATCATTAATGCAACAAATGTCCAGTAAAGTCGCTGTATATATTATTTGTTTCTTTACCTGGTTTGTAGCGATTGGCAACAAGCATATCATTTGCAATCAATGTGAGTTTTCAACAATTGGAGCGGCAGTTGAGAATGCTTTGCCAGGCGACACCTTGATTTTCAAACCGGGTACTTACTCAAGTCTTGGAGTGGAAATAAGAAAACCATTAACCCTAATGGGTGAGACGGGTGCAATTTTGGATGGGGAAGCAAAAGACTATGTTCTAAAGATTTTATCTGATAGTGTATCCATCATAGGATTTGAATTGATCAATTCCGGACGAAGCTACACCAAGGATTATGCAGCTATCTATGTCCATAGGTCATCGGATTTTGTTCTATCCAATAACGTAATTAGCAAGTCATTTTTTGGGATTCTGGTTGAAAAATCTAATCAGGGACAAATAGTGAATAACAAAATCGTGGGAACAGCTATACGAGAAGATCAATCTGGCAATGGCATACATTTATGGGATTGTGATGCTATACAGATATTCCACAATGAGGTGACCGGTATGAGAGATGGTATTTACTTAGAATTTGTCGATAGTAGCTTCGTCAGCCAAAACTATAGTCATCAAAATGTAAGGTATGGACTGCATTTCATGTTTTCCAACCATGATGAATATAGCGGAAATACCTTCGAAAGAAATGGCGCAGGAGTTGCCGTTATGTTCTCTAAATGGATCAAAATGATCGGCAATAAGTTTATTCAAAATTGGGGAACCGCCTCTTACGGATTACTCTTAAAAGAAATATATGATGGCGAGGTTTTAAATAATGTGTTCGATAGAAATACCATAGCGGTCTATGTGGATGGATCGACTCGTGTGAGCTACTCTAAAAATATTTTTAAACAAAATGGCTGGGCTATCAAAGTGTCCGGTGGATGTTACACGAACAGTTTTACCGCCAATGATTTCCTTGGAAACTCATTCGATATATCTTATAACTCAATGATGAATGATAACACATTTAACGGAAACTACTGGAGCGATTACACAGGCTATGACTTAAACAAAGATGGAGTTGGAGATGTGCCCTATCGTCCAGTAAAGCTATTTTCATACATCGTTAATAAAACGCCAGAAACAATCGTATTATTAAGAAGTCTATTTGTAGATATCATGAACTTTTCAGAGAGAGTTTCTCCTGTTTTTACTCCTGATAATTTAATCGATCAATCACCTTCAATGAAATCATTTCAATGATTCAAGTAACCGATTTGAATAAGAGCTTTGGTAAGCTAGATGTACTGAAAGGGGTCAGTTTTTCAGTAGATAAACCAGGAGTTTTCGCAATCCTGGGCCATAATGGCTCAGGCAAAACCACGATGCTGAAAATCATACTAGGGATGGTAATGCCCAACAGTGGAGAGCTTTCTGTGAATGGAAAGATTATTAAGAATGACTGGCATTACAGAGAGGACATAGCATACCTACCTCAGATTGCTCGTTTTCCTGATAACCTAAGCGTAAGTGAACTGATCAATATGATCTTAGACATTCGTAATCGAGGTGGAAGAGAGCAGGAACTCATCAAACGTTTTGGTCTGGAAAAATTTCTAGACAAGAAGCTGTCGGACCTTTCTGGGGGGACAAAACAGAAAGTGAATATTGTGCTAGCATTCATGTTTGATGCAAACATCTGCATCCTTGATGAGCCAACAGCAGGACTTGACCCAGTTGCCATGATTGAATTGAAAAAACTTATTAATGAAGAGCGTAAGAGAGGAAAGATCATATTGATAACCACACATATTATGAGTCTGGTGGAGGAGTTGGCAGAGGAGATCATCTTCCTTTTGGATGGGAAGATCCATTTCCAGGGAACGCTGGAAGAAATGCAGAAGAAAACGAATGAAAGAGATTTGGAACACGCAATTGCAGCAATGCTAGTGCCCAATGGCACACATAATAATTAATAGATAATCAGATAATTATGTCTTACTCCATTATTTGTTTTCCTAATTAAATGCCTCCATGATAAAGATCTTAAAGTACAGTTTTTATGATTTGATACGAAGCAGGTGGAGTTATATCTATTTAGCATTCTATATGGCTTTAGGCTTTGTATTACTATTTCTCAACTCAGACCTATCAAAAGCTACCATCACCTTGATGAACATCATTGTTGTACTTACGCCCATGATAGGAACAATATTTGGCATCATGTATTTCTACAACTCGAGAGAGTTTACGGAGCTACTCCTTTCACAGCCGGTAAAAAGATCTACTATCTTTTTAGGACAATACTTAGGTCTCTCACTATCGCTTTCTATGAGTCTAGTTATTGGACTGGGGATTCCTTTCCTCCTATATGGCATAACTCAGTCGGAAGCGGAGGGAAACTTCATCACACTTTTGATGTCCGGCACCTTTCTGACCTTCATATTCGTGGCATTATCCCTCAATATAGGCTTAAGCAACTCTAACAAGATCAAGGGGTTTGGCTATGCCATACTTATGTGGTTGTTCTTTGCAGTTATTTATGATGGATTATTTATGATTTCCTTAATTGTTTTTGGAGACTATCCTCTAGACAAATTTGCGCTTGCAGTCTCACTCTTCAATCCTATTGATCTGAGCAGAATAATGATTCTCTTAAAACTAGAAATTTCCGCATTACTTGGGTATACAGGAGCATTGTTTCAGAAGTTTTTTGGCACCAACTCTGGATTACTAATCTCTGTTGGTGTGCTTCTTCTTTGGATTTTTATCCCTGTAACGCTCATGCTTAGGAAATCACTTAAAAAGGACTTTTAACATTAATAGATAAAGCTCATGGATGCCATTAAACCATCTACCGTTTTCACATTAAAAGAAATGATAACTTATGCTCAAGGAGCGGTTGTAAGTAAAACGCTAACAAAAAATAAAAGTGGAAATACCACGCTTTTTGCGTTTGACAAGGGGCAGGGCTTGACAGAACACACTTCACCGTATGATGCGATGGCTTCCATTGTAGATGGAAAGTGTAGAATTACGATCGGTGATCAAAATTTTGAACTGGAGGAAGGACAGATGATCCTGATGCCAGCTACAATCCCGCATGCATTGGAGGCTCTTGAGCCATTCAAGATGATGCTGATTATGATCAAAGACGCAAAATAGTGCGGTGAGTATCAGGAAGGTCAGAGAAATTTTGACCTGACATTTCATTGGCTCAATCGCAGATATAGGAATCGCCTATTCCTAACTATTATCCAAAAATATAATCCTTTAAGACTCCTGTTTAAGAAGATTAAAGTTTTTGGTAATCCATGGTTTTAAAACCACACAATCTGTGGTGTGTTGATCATATACCCTCCATTCTGTAACAGGCTTACAATAAACGTTTAAGCTTACTGATCTACCGTCATAAGCGTTTGAATATCGATGGATAGCAACCTGTTTCATGTAAGAAAATTCATCGATACCTAAGAGCACATTACTTACACGTTCGAGCCGTTCATCTTCCACATTGATTTTGAAACGTTCTTCCCTCAATTTACCCACAATAGGATGTATCCAGGCTTCTTGAGAATTGAAATCATGAATAGGTGAACTTTGATCTTTTTCCCAGCAAACAAGCAACACTTCAAATTCATCAGTTCGTGCAAGTACGTTGCGTGTATACCTAGCATCACTCCATCTAAAATATTGTTCAAATTTTTCAAGAGGTATTTCCATTAAATTCATAATATCAAGAACCTTTGAATGATCATTTTTCATAGAGGATAGTCGCCCCACCAATTGATCAATTGTCTTAATAGATTCCATTTCTTTTTATTGCAAATTATCCACTAATTGGACACTAGAAAATGAGGAACGACAACTCAATTTATGATAATCATCAATTGATTAAAATCACCTAAAGCAATGCTT
This sequence comes from uncultured Roseivirgaceae bacterium, assembly GCA_964352725.1. Taxonomy (GTDB): domain Bacteria; phylum Bacteroidota; class Bacteroidia; order Cytophagales; family Cyclobacteriaceae; genus Ekhidna. Next base: position 320 of record CAYGTD010000285.1, on the reverse strand, counting down.
TTGCTCATTCAAATAAATAAGCCAGAAGGATACATTTGAATAAAATTAGAGATATGAAAAAGATACTTGTACCAATCGATTTTTCTGAAGTAAGTGGATATGCCGCAGACTTTGCGATAGATATGGCAGAGAAGTCTAATGCGCAGCTTATTTTTCTAAATAGTGTCCACTACAATTATTTTGTGGACTTTCCTGTTGGGGTTGGTGTTAACGTTCAAACTTTAATAAATGAAGTGTCTGATGCTATAGAAATCAGGATGAAGGAAATAAATGAAGGGCTTGACACCACGGCAAAAATAGAAAGACATAATTCGAATTTT
>CAYGTD010000284.1:0-4836 GCA_964352725.1 uncultured Roseivirgaceae bacterium | reverse complement strand
ATAGTTGCTTCCCTTTGATGATTATTTCCTTTTAGTCAGTTCCCACATTTTCACAATAACATGTGATTTATACAAGAATTTAATATTTAAATGTAACATCCTATGGATGAAAAAATTTGATATTTACTCTTGAATTTAATTATTCAGACACTTAATTCTTAATGAAAGAGGGCAAGACTTACAATCTTGCCTTTCTTCGTTTGAGTTGAAAGATTAACTCCTAAATGAGTGAATAATGTAAAGCTCACATTTCATTACATAATTCTTTTTTAGAAGTCAACCAATAAAATTCAATCATGCCTAGAGTTCATACAACACCAGCTTTCAAAGTAGGACAAACAATACATCCTATATCAAACCCAGCATTAAAATTAGTCATAAGAAGGTATGTTGATCAGATCTACTATTGTCAAGATCCAGAGCAGCAATCTCGAAAGGAGTTCGCCTTTTTTGAAAAGGAAATAGCTCCATTAATCGATTAAGTATGTCCAAAATACTATTCAACTCGCATGCAATTTGAATATCTATTTGAATGAATATGTTGAGTTGCTAAGGTGAGGAATCAGTGTAATGAATTAGTATTATGGGATAAATCAGAGCTGATTAAGCTATTTGGGTTATGGTCATTTTTGCATTAATCCTTAAGTATTTGTGCATTTTAAGAGATTAATAAAACCTAAACTATCTTTAATCCGTAATTCACTCGCCTAAATAAATTTCATGTTCATTTTGAAGAGTTTTTTGCTCTCTTTTTTGCTCAAATTCGTTGGAGAATAATGCCATCGAATCTTAAGATTTTACTTATTTCCGAAGGTACATATCCTTTCTATGGTGGAGGCATTTCCACTTGGAGTCACATGTTATGTGAAAGAACTAAAGGAATAGACTTTTTCCTCTACTCCATCAATGCGGGTTTTGTTAAAGAACCTATTTTCAACATAGGAGAAAATGTAAAAGACATTATTCAGGTTCCTCTTTGGGCACCAGATGAGCCTCAGGATTATGTGAGCTACAAGCGAGATTATTATAAAGTAGCTAGTAGGAAGGAAAGCACTTCGCCTAAAATCATACAGGAGAAATTTGTTCCACTCTTTAGTGAATTCATGCTAAGTGTTTACGAGCAAAGACCGGATATGAAAAATCTGGATCGTCTGTTTAAAAAAATGTGGAAGTACTTTCAGGCATACGATTATAAAGTAACCATGAAAGACTTTGCTGTTTGGGACACCTTCAAGCAAATTTCAACAAGCAATGCACCTAAAAATCTGAAAGTGGAGCCGTCATTGTATGATCTTACTGTAGGGATGCGATGGTTGTACCGCTTTTTTATACCATTATCTATCCCTGTTCCAAAGGTAGATTTGACTCATATCACCCTGTCAGGATTTCCCTTGATTCCAGCTTTGGCAAGCAAATACAGATATGGAACACCCCTGATTATTACTGAACATGGTGTTTACGTGCGTGAGCGCTTGCTCTATATCAATCGGTCGGATTATTCCTATTTTATTAAAGATTTGCTGATCAAGTTGACTGAAATGGTAACCCGTCTTTCTTATCACAAGGCAGATAAAATTCTATCTGTAAATAAGTTTAATCAGACATGGGAAAAGATGTATGGCGCAGATCCAAGCAAACTTCAAGTAACATATAATGGCGTAGATCATTTAAAATTTGTGCCTGGTGAGAAGCCAGATCACTTAAAGAACATACCAACGGTAGTAGCGGCAGCAAGGATATTTGAGTTGAAAGATATTTTGACCATGATCAAGACTTGCGCCGTAGTGAAAAGATCGATAGATAACGTGCAATTTTTAATCTATGGTGATAAAGGAGCTGTGCCAAAGTACACGGAAGCGTGTGAAAACTTGATTAAGGAATTAAAACTTCAAGATAATTTTCATTTAAAGGGGCATCATTCTGATCCTCATAGTCTATATAAAGAAGGAGATATTTCTATTTTGACAAGTATTTCAGAAGGCTTCCCATTTACGGTTATCGAGTCGATGAGTTGTGGGGTGCCAGTAGTAGCCACAGATGTGGGCGGAGTAGCAGAAGCGATCGATGAAAAATCAGGATTTGTATGTAAGCCTAGAGATGCCGATGAAATAGGAAAGCGAGTTATCCAACTTCTTTCGGATAATGATTTAAGAAAGCAAATGGGAGCCCACGCTAGAAATCGAGTAACTGAGCTTTTTACATTAGATATTTTTATCAAAAACTATGAGGAAGTATACCATCAAGTATTTAATGAAAGCAAAATTAAAGTAGCTATTTAAGCAATGTCAGATAAGTCCACTTTTGATAGACTAGTAGATGATGTGTACGCACAGGTAGGTAGACCTGTGAACGCACAGGTGGTTCGCGCATTGCTGGAGTCTATGAGTATACGAGATCTTGATGCGCAGCGTGATTTCAATGCAACCGACCTTCAATCATTAGCTACTGATTTGTATCAAAGAATTTCTGATGAAACATATTTAGAAAATCATCCAGACCCTATCTTGGTCAATAGTCAGTTTATGAGTGATGGATATCTGGCGAAAGATTTTTTAAGACTTAAACTTAGATACTTTGCGAAATTCTATCCGCTTGGTCTTTTTCATGGACTGCCAGTCTTTTTGCAGATATCTACGATTATTCTATTTGGCTATTCCATGTGGACATGGATCGGGTTTAATCAGTTGCAATCTACTGCAGTGGTTTTGGGAGTAATTTTTGGGTTAGTTGGTACGGGTGGATTTGTACAAGTCATAGGAAGGCAAGTTTCTCATTATTGGCTCAATCGTGATTTTGAGATGGTGAAAAGGAGTACCTTGATTGTATTCAGAGATGCTTTGATCTTTATGGGATTGCTCAGTATTACCTTCCTAATAGTTGACTCTTTCGCCAATTTCTATCCATACGAGTTTCTCTATTTAGTATTTGTATACTCTTTTTCCATAGGCATATTGCTACTCTTATCTGCCGTATTCCATCCTATCAAAGAGCGATGGATGATTACGCTGGCATTTATAGTAGGTGCAGGGATTTCACTTTATCTGAAGCTGTATACCTCTATGGAAACGTATTATACTCATTGGATAGGAATATGGATTGCTAACGGATTGATGATAGCGTATCTACTTAATTTCTTCAGAAAGAGTATTAAAGAAGCAAAATCATATAACCGAACTACATCCAAGAATGTGGTCATGATTTATAGAAATTATAAATACTTTTTTTATGGGTTGCTTTTCTTTGTTTTCATATTCATAGATCGAATATTAGCTTGGTCTACTTCACCATCCGGTTACCTTCCGTATGTTGTTTATTATGAGAAGAATTATGAGATAGGAATGGATATTGCCATCCTTATCTTCTTTCTACTAGTGGGTGTACTGGAGTATGGAATTACCTCTTTCAGTAGTATTTCAGATATTCTACAAAAGCAAACCCCGTATAACAAGCCTGAAATTCTCAACAATAAAGCTCTGAAAATGTACAATGAGCATGTAGCTATTTTAATTTCAATGGGAATTATCATGGGAGCTCTTCTGTATTTTGTTATCTGGGATCAACTAGGATATGAAAGAGCATTCGAAGAGCGCCTTGACCTCATTAGTATTAAAGTGAGCATCATTGGGGGTTTGGGATATATTTTGTTAGCATGGGGTATGCTTAACTCGTTGTATCTCTTCACACTAAATAAGCCTAGTAAGCCACTTTCAGCGATTCTTACGGCATGTGCTGTCAACCTTTTTGTTGGTTGGTTGGCAAGCAGATTGATTTCTTATGAGTATAGTGTTGTTGGCATGCTTTGTGGGTCATTTACCTTCATGTACATTACCAGAAAGTACAGCCTGAAATTTTTCAAAAACTTGGATTATTACTACTATGCGGCTTACTAAATACATTGTTGTTTTAGCAGGAATTTTATTGATTGTGGGATACACATTGAAACAAGAGAATAGGTCAGGAGTATTGGTATGCTACGGAAAACTGAATCCGGATAAGATTCGTGGCTATCAATATGTGATTTTGGAGTCTGACCTATATTCTACTTTTGATGTGAAGTTAATTAAGAAGCAAAATGAGCTGTCTATTGCTTATTTAAGCGTTGGAGAAGTAAGCCCGCATCGGTCTTATTACTCAGCAATAAAAGGAAAGACCCTTGGCAAAAACCAAATTTGGGAAAGCTATTACTTAGATCTAAATGATCTAGAGACTAGAGAAGTATTATTTCAGCAAGTAGATAAAATTATAGCTAAGGGATTTGAAGGCTTATTTCTTGATACTGTAGATGCATTTGGTACTTGGGGTCCACTGAAAGATCAGGCTGGGGCATATATTTCTTTCATAGCTGAGTTGAAAAATAGATTTCCTTCTTTGCATATCATGCAAAACTCAGGCTATACGCTTTTAGATAAATCAAATGAATACATCAATTCCATTGCCATTGAGTCGATTTACACGGATTACGATTTTAAAAAATCGCACTATCGCATGCGCGATGAAAAGTCGCAAAAAGAACGTGTCGATATACTAAGAGATGTTAATAGCAAGTATGATATTCCAGTTATTGTGATTGAATACGTTCGTACAGAAAAGATGCGCAAGAAATTACAGGATAAAATCACAAATAGTAAATGGCACTTTTTTGTTGGACAAATAGATCTAGCAGAATTGCCCACTTTCAAATAGATGCAGCTTCCATACGCAGATACCATCTTTTTAGGGATTATCCGATTGTTTTTCTGGATACTGTTTTTCTATGTCATTAAGCGACTGTTTTTTAGAGATAAAACACCGCAAAATCAGGTGAAGACCATGGGGTATGTCTATGCATACTATGGA
>CAYGTD010000283.1:0-4851 GCA_964352725.1 uncultured Roseivirgaceae bacterium | reverse complement strand
CTACATTGATGTATTCTGAGGGTTCGATTTCAGAGCCATCAATATCGAAAAATGCATCATCAGCCGTAAATGAAAAAGACCTGCCGAGTATCGTGGTGCCCGATTCCGGATCAGCTGTAAAAACAGGAGCCGTGCCATCAACTGTGAATGTGATGGCTTCTGCTATGGCCATTTCATTCCCATATCGATCTTCGATGTTAGCTACAGCGATATAATAGGTTTGACCATTTACCAGTTCATTGTCTGGAGTGATGGTGATTTTATTGCGAATGATAGACGCTGTGAAAGCGATATCCGCACCGCTGGCATTGGTCTCTTTGAAAGTAATGATGCCAGATAAGTCTGCATCAAGAATGGCCGAACCATCCGTTTTGAAGATATTTTCATTCATGAAAATGACCAAGCCATCCGTTTTTTGATAATTGGTCTCACCATCTACCGGAATGGATTTACTGATGACTGGTGGATTGCTTTCCGATAATGATAACCCTGTTTGTGAATAGAAATCTGCATTGTCTGAAGCTGTACTCCCTGCATTGGAAGCAGTATTGCCTGACACAAAAACTCCATTATTTGTCAATGATCCACTGTAGTGGAAAATCCCTGAAGCTTTGGCTTGTCCAGAGCTGGCACCTGAGCCTCCAGAACCGCCGGCTTGAGTACTATTATTCAATACTGTAACCGTATTTAACGAAACAGAACCCCCGTAAATAAACAAAGCGGCACCTAAACCGGCTCCACCACCACCAGATTGCACCACTCCATTTGCCGGATTAGAAGTTGATCCACCAAATGTGCCAGGTATGCCTGTGGTGCCAAGGCCTGAAGCCCCACCACCACTAGAACCTACCGATCCGGCACCAGCACCGTAACCGCCATTTCCTCCGTTAGCTCTTGCCTCCCCTGAAAAGCGTAATCCACCACCAGACCCTCCAGATCCGAAAACTCCATTTACGCCATCTTCTGTAGTTGGAGCTCCTCCTGACCCAAGCGGGCCAGCTCCTCCTGCACCACCAAATGCTGTACTTGGATTGTTGTAAGTTCCTCCTTTACCCCCTCTTGCTGAATTATTCACTAAGGAGGTGAAATTGAGTGTTAGATTGCCGTTTTCTAGAAAGATAGCACCACCCATACCAGCACCACCTCCGCCACCAGAAGCACCACTACCGGCATTGCCACCGCTGGCTCGTCCTTCTTTCAAAGTGAGGTCATTAATCGCCACATCTCCTGTGGAATTGATAAAGAGGATTCGATGTGCATTCTGCCCTGAGACACTTAGCAATTCTTCTCCAGGACCATTAATAGTCAAGCCTGTAGTGATAACCGGTAGTTGGCTATTCAACAGAATGGTTCCCGAGACATCTTCAGAGAAATTGATCACATCCAATCCGTCCCCGTTGGCGTTGGCATCCATAATCGCCTGCCTCAATGATCCCGAACCGGAATCATTGATATTGGTGACTGTGTAAGTTGATTGAGCGGTAAGACCTACTGCGGTAAAGAAAAAGAGACCAGCAAATAGGTGTTTGATTTTAACTAAGGTATTCGTAATCATAATGGCAAATTTTGACGTTGATTGAACCGTAAAAGTATTGCTCAATGACTGCCAAAAACAGGACATTCTTCTACCACAAATCAGACATTTTGATGGGAAAATGATGATTATCTAGCTGTTTTTAAGAAAATGGAATTTAGAAGGGTTAAGGAACTACCCTAATATTCTGCTGGCTTTTACCAAAACTTTTTGTAAAAAATTTTGTGAATAGGCTATTGAAAATAGTGAGAAGGTTTTTTCCCGTATCGTTCAAAAAACACTTGGGAAAAGTAAGAGGGCTTTTCAAAACCAACAGCATAGCTGACTTCAGCCACGGTCCGGTAGGTCTTCATTTCCAAATAGTACTTGGCCTTACTCAGCTTTACTTCTTTGATCAAGTTAGCTGGCGTTAACCCAGTACTCTTCTTAACCACACGAGATAGTTGTCGGTCGCTTAGCGAAGCGAAATTGGAAAGGTTCAGTACACCGAAACGTTTATCTTCTATGTTTTTTTCAATTTCTATCACTAGCTCATTGATCAAGGGATCTTCAGCTTCACTTTGCCTTTCATTATTTTGAAGTAGCCATTGTGATCTGTTGTGTTGATTTTGCAAAATATTTCGCACTCGAATCTCAAGTTCTTTTGAGCTGAATGGCTTGGTGAGGTAATCATCCAATCCCAAAGAAAGCGCCTCCAATTTTACCTCATGCCCTGACTTAGCTGTGAGCATCATAATGGATTTATACTTCCAAGTTTCATGGGCTTTAAGTCTGGATAGCAGCTCCATTCCATCCATCACCGGCATCATGATATCTGAGATGATTAAATCAGGATTGAAGTCATTCATTACATCCAGGGCTACTTGACCATCTTCTGCTATTTCTATTACAAATTGATCTCCAAGTACCTGAACGATGTATTCGGCTAGCTCTTGATTATCCTCTACCACAAGAATTTTATTGTTTGGAGATGAATACTTTGCCACCAATTCAGTAATATCTTCCGCTTCTTTTGTTTCAACCAAACCAGTATCTTCCGATCGTTTGGCCTCCATACTAAATGTAAAAGTGGCTCCATGTCCCTCCTCACTTGACACACTGATTTCACCATTTAATATTTCCGAAATTTCTTTGACATAGGATAATCCTAGACCTGTACTATGGGGAAGAGACTTACCATAATTGGTTTGATAAAAACGATCAAATACCTTTTCCAAATCTGTCTTTTTGATCCCTGGTCCATTATCAATAACAGAAAAGGTAAGGATGTCATTTTGGTAAGTCACCTCTAATTTCACATCCGTGTTTTCTGCAGAATGCTTGATAGCATTTGACATCAGGTTATGAATAATTCGTTCTACTTGAATAATTGGAAGTTCTAACCTCACATCACCAAGTGACTGATATGATTCGATGAAATTAATCTTTTGTTCCTTGGCTAGGATATGATATCCTTGACAGAGTTCATCTAAATAGTCACTTAATAATACGGAACGATCCTGTAGATTGAGATCCCCCATTTCCATCTTATTAAACTCTAGTATTTCATCAATCAATCCTCTTAGTGCAATCACATTTCGCTGAGCTACTATTAAGTTTTTCTTGATCGTCTGGTCTGAATCTGCTTTACCTAAAAGTATGGATTCGATTGGCCCTTGAATAAGTGTGAGCGGCGTTCTAAACTCATGTGAGATATTGGAAAAGAATTTTGTTTTGACTTGATCAAGCTCTTTCAATTTTTTGGATTGCTCCTCAATGATTGCTTTATCCTTAAGCGCTTTTTGCTTTGCTTTTTGCTTTCTTCTAGTATCAACAAATAAAAATCCTATGATCCCTAAGGAACTTAAAATAGCAAAAATGAGCACATTCAATTGATTCGATTTTTGAATGCTATTTTTCTCAGCGTTAATCAATTCGAGGCGCTGCTCTGCCAACAGTTTCCCTTGCCTTTCATTGTCAAGAAATGCTGTCGTGGCGATTAGCTTATTTTGATTCTGTGCCTTTTGAATACTATCCTTAAGTAGATTGTGTGTCTTAAAAGCAATTGCAGCAGAATCGAAGACTCCTTTTTTATAGAAATATTCCCCTAAAACTTGTTGATATTTAACCTTGTGGGCAAACCAATCCATTTCTTGAATGGCTCTTTTAACAGTATCAAGCTCCTGTTTGGCAAGGGTCAATTCATTCAATTTTAAATAGCACTCCACTAAGCCTAATCTCTTCGGCACAATCAGCGCAAGCTCATTAATTTCCTTTCCTACTTCCACAATTTTCCTCAAAAGAGGTATGGCTTCTTGATAACGCTGCTGCTTAGTGTAGATAAGACCAATCTCCCCGTTCATCTCATATGTCCAGAATTTTTTACGGAAATCATAAGCTGGATTTCTTCCCAAGTAGTCCTCCTTATCTAGGGTGGAGTAGCCATAACTAAATGCCTTTTCATAATGGTAAATGGCACTATCCAGTTGATTATTTTGATTGTGAAGTCTGCCTATACGGGCATGATGCCCCAGTCTAGATAAAGGGGATTTCGGAAAAGGATTGTGCTGGGTGTACTCCACAATTGCTTCTTGATACAAGCCCGCCTCCTCATAGATTTCAAAAAAATCTTGATCTAGTCCGAGTTCTATACGTTCCTTTCTCAATGGAATGGCATCTTTGAGATTTCCAGTCCTTCTATAGGATTCTTCAAGCTGAACAAGAACCCGCTGTAAATAAACGTCTTGTATTTTCTCTCGATGCTCTAAAACGGAAGATAAAATCGGGATCGCTTCTCTATATTTTGATTGTGAAAAAAGCACATTTCCTTCAACGCAATTGAGCTGAAGTACTAACTCTTCACTTTCAGCTTTCTCTCTAAAATGAGTGATTTCTTTTTGCCATTGGCTAGGCTTGATTTCAGTAAAAAATTGTTCGCCTTTTAAAGAAATACTGTCCCAGTAGTTTAATAACTCTGTGGATGACGCAAAATAAATGTCCTTATTTTCTGAACCAGTATTCTGACTCTTTACTTCGGTAGTAAAGATCCAAATAAATAAAAATGCTAATCTAAAGATAATGGTCAAGTTAAGATATCATGTAAAACGAAATGAAAAAGGGTATTGAGGTGCTTTCAAAAGCCATGGTATTCAGTTACTAATTCATTGCGTTTCTTGATCAATTGATTTTATGTGCAAAATATCAATTGTATCATTCATGAAAAATGAATCCTCAAAAAATGAATCTGTTTTTCGATTAATCCCTACTCTAAGAGCCTTTAAACAAAAAAAGCGACCCCATTGGAGCCGCTTTCCGCATAGCTAGTTGATAGCTAAGCT
>CAYGTD010000282.1:0-4854 GCA_964352725.1 uncultured Roseivirgaceae bacterium | reverse complement strand
TTCAGAACAATGCGGCGTATGATCGTATCTGGGAAGCTCGGAAAATATGGGGTGGAATAGTTAATACTTCCAGAACCTTCGGTATGTACATCCAGGATATGCTTACCAACGAACATGCCAAGTCCATTCAATCAGAAGAAGCGTTAAAGAAAGAAGTCAAAGTACTCACGTATCGACACATTGCATGGATGACAGCTCTACGTCATGCCATGAGGGCAGAACGCCAATGGGAGACGACTGTAAATCAAAAAACAAACAAGGAATGGGGAATCACGCCACCTGAGAGACTAAGCAGTTTAGAAGATGATTTGACACCTTATTTGAGTAAAGAGGATAAGGCGGATATTTTAGAAAAAGATAATAAGCAAACCGCTCTTCTATACCAACAGTCTCATCACTTAAGAAAGCTCAAAGAAGATGGAATTATTTGGGAGTTTTCTTTTCTAGAAATAGAAGGACTTCTTCAGCAGCTATTTGATCATCAAGGTAAAAGTGAACGTATCAAGAACTTCCCTTATCCAAGACAGTTTGCGACGCTCAATCACAATTTCATGTGGATTTTACTGATGCTATTGCCTGTAGCTATGGTGCCACAGTTTGCAGATATTGGAAGGGGAATTTCTGGCAGTTATCCCGTCTTAGGAGATTTGTTCGTTTGGCTTTCTGTGCCCATATATACTGCTGTTGCTTGGATCTTTCATACCATGGAGCGAATAGGTAGAACCGGTGAAAATCCTTTTGAGGGCACTTCCAATGATGTACCTATCTCCACGATTGCTCGCGGTATAGAAATTGATTTGCGACAAAACTTAGGAGAAGCCACGGAGGATATTCCACAGCAATTTGAGGCAAAGTATAATGTGCAGTATTGAGTTGATGGAAAGTTTTCGGGCTGTCACCCTGAGTTTAGCGAAGGGTTTAGCGAGGGTATCTGATAAATAGCTTAAGTAAGAGAGTTATATTTGAAAGGTTGGATAAACAACATAATGTTGTTTATACAGTAGTTAGTAGCCATTTCTCTATGATCAAAGTTCTCTCTTTCTCAATTCTTATTTTACTTACTGCTACTGAACTCATGGGGTGTTCTTGCAACAGGTATAGAATCTTCAAAGGACAGAAAAAGGCCGACATAGTTTTTAAGGGAACCGTTATTAACATTCCCGAATTTCTAATATCCGAACCAATCTACCCAGGTTCAGAGCAAACAGATGATTATACACTTTATGAGTTTGAGTTTGAAATTCATTCAATCTACAAGGAGAAAAAAGTATTCAAAGAGGCAAAAACAGTCAAGATCAGGACAACAGGTGGAGGTGCCGACTGTGGTAATTGGTTTGACGTTGGCACTACTCATCTAGTATATAGCTACAGAACTAACGAACTTCCCCGCAACAGAACGGAAACTGACGAATACCTAACAACGAGTCTATGTACTCGCACAAAGAAGGCTAACTTCTTTTCATTTTTCGAAACTATCTTGCTATCAATCTTCTAGAAGCTACTAACAAATCGCTAGCGATGCAGATGTCAAACTGCAACTAGCCGCTATAACAGGAACTCACAGCTCCCCTTCCCTTCTGTCACTTTCAGTGCGGAAGAACTGCCTGCAGTTCTGGCGGATGTCTGGGTTAATGCAGCTCTCCCAACCAGCCTTAACATCGCGCTAAGACCTTATCCTGTAGAGATTTCTCCTAAAGTCGAAATGACAGGACTGGATAGGAATACCAAGTTATCAGTCCTAGATTTCAAAATTTCGAACAGAAGCAGTAATAGATTCCGGCATTCGCTTACTCAGCCGGAATGACGTTCTCGGTTAATTTTTTTCCGTCATTCCTGCGAATGCAGGAATCTCAGCATTACGCTAAGACTTAAATAATGATAGAGATTTCTGCTAAGGTCGAAATGACAGAACTGGATATTGAGTAGGTAAAACCCATATCAAGTTGAATTTTTTCAATCATTTAATGTGATAATTCTCCCATCCTTCATTACCATTTCTATCTTATAAAGATCACGGATTTCTTTCTCTGGATTACCAGAAACGACAATAATGTCCGCTAGGTATCCTTCTTTAATTTGACCCAAATCTTTTAAGCCGAAAACAGAAGCATTTACAGAAGTAACCGATCTCAGTACTTCTATGTTCTTCATACCATATGCTACCATCAGTTCGAGTTCTCTTGCATTTTCACCATGAGGAAATACCCCTACATCACCTCCAGCTACAATTGTTACTCCACTTTTGAATGCCATTTCAAACATTTTATGTTTATTTAGAATGGCGTCTGGCTCAGGATTCTTTCCATCCCATCCATAAAAATATTGATTGATGGCATGAGTTGCCGCCAGTGTAGGACAAAGTGCCACTCCTTTTTCTTTCATTAACTGGAGCACTTCTGGAGTAGCTTCAGATCCATGCTCAATGGTTTTCACACCGGCTAATGTTGCCCTTCTCATACCCTCTGCAGTGGCAGCATGCGCTACCACATCTCTCCCACTACTCCGCGCTGTTTCCACTATCAACTTCAACTCTTCTGTGGAAAAAGTTGGCATTGCTGTCTTATTCGGGCCCCATCTGTAATCTGCATATACCTTGATGAAATCCGCGCCTTTACCTATTTGATCTCTTGTCACTGCAATAAGGTTCTGCCCATCTGCTGCCTCAGCTCCAAGAGGAACTTCAAAATCAGGATGAAATCCACTTGGGCCATAACTTCCAGTGGCAACAATGGCTCGTCCTGCCACCAGCATTCTTGGGCCTTCGATAATTCCCATTTCAATGCTTTGTTTAATGGCCACATCTGCATAGCCAGCTCCTTCCGAACCCAAATCTCTGATAGTGGTAAAACCTGCTTTCAGATTCCGTGTTGCCATTTGTCCTCCTCTAATGGCTCGCAAGCTCCGAGATTCCTTCAGCACTTGATCATTCCAACCTGTCTCATTGTAGGGATAAAGCAACACATGTGAATGTCCTTCGATCATCCCTGGCATAAGCGTACCTTCACTGTAGTGAATAGTTGTATCTGCAGATTCTAGCTTACTGATTGGCCCAACTTGCATAATCTGATTGCCTTCAATAATCAAACCCCATTCAGATTTCATTTCCGCTCCATCAAAAAGACGGGAGGCAGTAATCTTGATTTTTTGTGAAAATGCAGCTATGGTTGAAATAGCAAAAGTCAGAATGAGTGCTTTTCTCATAAGAATTATGGTTAGAATCTCCATTTAGTTGGAAATCCTGAGTAGAAGATAAGAAGTGTTTTCAGCTTTTAAATTCAGCCTCTATTATTGATTGACCTATTATTTTATCCTAACCTATTACTCCACTACAGTTACTTTCATCATATTGGTATGACCATGCCAGTGCTGTGGCATGGATGCTGTATTGATGAATATATCTCCTTTTGATAAATGACCCTCAGATACCAATTGATCTTGAATTTGATCTAGCGTTTTATCGATGTTTTCATGGGTATCAAAAAAGAAGGTTTTCACTCCCCAAACAAGATTCATTTGACGCAATAGCTTTTCATTATTTGTGAATAAATAAATCTGAGATTTTGACCTGTGCATCGCAGTTCTAAATCCTGTATATCCAGATTTTGTCATACAAACCAAGGCTTTGGCATTGACATTCTCCGCCAATCTACAAGCACCTCTAATTAATAAATCATTGGCACGAGTGGATGACTCAAAGTACTTATCGTAATACTTATTGTAGATAGAATCCGCCTCACTTTCTACTGCAATGATCGTTTCTGACATTTTAAGTACAGCTTCCACAGGATACTTGCCTGCAGCTGACTCTGCTGAAAGCATTAGTGCATCAGCTCCGTCCATTACAGCATTAGCTACATCATTCGTTTCAGCTCTTGTTGGTCGTGGATTTTCAATCATACTCTCCATCATCTGAGTAGCAATTATTACTGGCTTAGCGGCCATATTGCATTTCTCCACCAGTTTCTTTTGCCAAATAGGCACATCGTGCATGGCTATTTCCACCCCCAAATCTCCTCGAGCAACCATTAAACCATCCGTTACCTCAATGATCTCATCAATATTCTTAAGTGCCTCCGGTTTCTCTATTTTAGCTATTACCTTCACATCCTTACCAGACTTTGCTATTCTCTCTTTTAGATCAATGATATCATCCGCTTTTCGAACAAAGCTTAGTGCAATCCAGTCTACATCTTGCGACAAACCAAATTCCAAATCATCAATATCTTTTTCAGTAAGCGATGGTGCAGAAACAGTAGTATCAGGAAGATTAATACCTTTTCGTGATTTTAAAATACCTCCATAAACTACTTCAGTAGTGACTTCACTTCCTGAAACTGAGATTGTCTTCAATTCTAAATTACCGTCATCAATCAAAATAGCATCGCCAGGCTTCACATCATTCACAATCTCTTTATAGACTGTACTTACCTTTTCTGAAGTCCCAATCATATCATCCGTGCAGATGATTAATTTTTGACCCTCTTTTATCTCTACTCCGTTATTCTCTACCTCACCTACTCTTATTTTAGGCCCCTGTAAATCTTGCAACAGGCAAATACTATATCCTTTTTCTTTATTAATCTCCCTCACCATTTTCACCACTTTACTATGATCATCATAGCTTCCATGAGAAAAATTCATTCTAAGTACATTAGCTCCAGCCTCTGCAAGTTTTATAATCGTTTCTTTATTATTGCTAGCCGGACCAATTGTCGCAACTATCTTCGTTTTCTTTCTTATCATAATGGACTTCTAGTAGAATAGGTTTTCTTTCGATTTTAGATTGTCAAAATTAAGCTTCATTGAGTACTCCATGATAGGAATACCTCGAATACTTATGCTAACGTTTTCGAA
>CAYGTD010000281.1:0-4864 GCA_964352725.1 uncultured Roseivirgaceae bacterium | reverse complement strand
TGTATTTTTCTTTTAATCTAGGACTAGCCATTCGTGATAAATTCTCCTGATTTTTTTGAATATCTCTGCAGCTTTCCGTCTGCGTTTTCTTTTCTTCCTATCCTTGAAGGATTTCCTGAAGATGGATCTACAACCTTGAGATTACTAAGATGAATAGAAGCTTCAGTCTTCTGAATACCTCCCTCAGGGTTGGTAGCAGAAGGCTTAACGTGCTTTGTTACCATATTAGCGCCCTCTACGATTGCTCTGTATTTCGCCTTGTTTATCTCCAACACTTTTCCAGATTTTCCTTTGTCGTTTCCGGCAATGATCTGAACAGTATCTCCTTTTCTTACGTGTAATTTTGCAATGCTCATCTTAAAGTACTTCAGGTGCTAATGAAACTATTTTCATGAACTGCTTCTCTCTAAGCTCTCTTGCAACAGGACCAAAAATTCTGGTTCCTCTTGGTTCATCATTCGCAGTAAGTAACACAGCGGCATTATCCTCAAAACGGATATAAGATCCATCTTTTCTTCTAACCTCTTTCTTTGTTCTCACTACAACCGCTCTAGAGACAGTTCCTTTCTTCAAACTACTAGATGAAAGCGCATGCTTAACAGTAACAATGATCTTGTCGCCTACAGTAGCATATCGCTTACCAGTTCCTCCAAGAACACGGATAACGAGTACTTCCTTAGCACCGCTATTGTCCGCAACTGATAGTCTTGACTCTTGTTGTACCATTATTTCGCTCTTTCAATAATTTCTACCAATCTCCATCTTTTATTCTTACTCAACGGACGAACTTCCATCACTTTCACTGTATCACCAATGTTGCATTCGTTCTTTTCGTCGTGAGCTGTGAGTTTGGATGATTTTCTCACAAATTTTCCGTAAATCGCGTGTTTTACTCGTCTCTCAACAGTAACAGTGATACTCTTCTGCATTTTATTGCTAACCACCTGACCGATTCTTTCTTTTCTTAGATTTCTTTCCATCACTGAATATTATTTGCTTGCTTCAGCAACCTGATTTAATTCTTTCGCTTTAATCTCCGTGCTAATTCTAGCAACTAGTTTTCTACTATCCCTAATCTTAACAGGGTTTTCGATAGGAGTAATGCTATGAGCAAATTTCAATTTGCTATAACTTTCTTTCTCAACAGCAAGCTTATTTTTCAGCTCATCAAGGCTTAATCCTCTTAATTCTGAATTTTTCATTACTCTTTATAATCTTTAGCTACTGAAAACTTTGTTTTTATTGGAAGCTTCTGAGCTGCTAATCGAAGTGCTTCTTTCGCTGCTTCCATTGGTACCCCTGATGCCTCAAAAAGTATAGTTCCAGGTCTTACTGGAGCAACCCAATATTCTGGAGCTCCTTTTCCCTTACCCATCCTTACCTCAGCAGGCTTCTTAGTGATAGGTTTATCTGGAAAAATTCTAATCCATACTTGCCCTTCTCTCTTCATCTCTCTTGTCATGGCTATCCTAGCTGCCTCTATCTGGCGACTAGTAATCCATCCTGGTTCCAAGGATTTGATTCCAAAAGTCCCGAATGCCAATCTATGCCCTCTTTGAGCTAGACCTTTTACTCGTCCCTTTTGCTGCTTCCTAAATTTCGTTCGTTTTGGCTGTAACATCCTTTACAAAACTTTTACTTTCTTCTTCTGTTATCTCGTCTCCTTCTGTTTGGTCCTCCTGGTGCACCTTGATTTTGGTTTCCACCGCTGGTAGTTCCTACATTAGGTGAAAGGTCCCTTTTACCGAACACCTCTCCTTTAAAAATCCACACCTTTATTCCTATCTTACCGTAAACAGTATGCGCCTCTGATATAGCATAATCAATATCAGCTCTCAAGGTATGTAGAGGAATTCTACCCTCCTTATATTGCTCACTTCTTGCCATTTCTGCACCACCTAATCGACCAGAACATTTTATCTTAATTCCTTGAGCACCTACTCTCATAGATGATGCGATTGATTGCTTCATCGCCCTTCTAAATGAGATCCTTGCTTTTAGTTGCTGAGCGATAGATTCCCCAACTAATTTGGCATCCAACTCAGGTCTTTTAATTTCAAAAATATTAATCTGGAGATCTTTCCCCGTAAGATTCTTTAACTCCTCTTTTATCTTATCGACCTCAGATCCACCTTTTCCAATGACCACACCTGGTCTTGCAGTATGCACAGTCAACGTAATTCTTTTCAAAGTTCTCTCAATGATCACTTTCGAAATACCTCCTTTTGGAATCCTCGCATCAATATATTTTCGGATTTTGTTATCCTCAACAATCTTATCAGCATAGGACTTGCTATCAAACCAAGCTGAATCCCAACCTTTAATAATTCCTAATCTAAATGCAACTGGGTTTACCTTCTGTCCCATTATTTGTTGTTTTCTTTCGTTTCAGTTTCCTGGCTATGATTGTCAATTACAATCGTAACATGGTTAGATCTTTTTCTAATTCTGTGAGCTCTGCCCTGTGGAGCAGGTCTCAATCTTTTTAACATCCGAGCACTGTCAACATAAATTTCTTTAATGTATAAATCAGCGTCCTCTATACTAATGTCCTCGTTCTGTGCCTGCCAATCAGCAATTGCAGTCAAGAGAAGTTTTTCAAGTGTAATAGATGCATGATGGCTATCAAATCGCAACACATTCAATGCAATGTTTGCCCTTTCTCCTCTAATCATATCAGCTACCAATCTCATCTTTCGCGGAGAAGTAGGAACATTTCTAAGCATCGATTTAACGGCACCTAACTTTCCTTTATTTTCTTCACGTAGCTTCTTATCAGCTTCCTTCTGAAGTCTGACACGTACGGATTTCTTTAGTTTCTTTTCAGCTTCCATTGGTGCTCTTATCTTTTACCTTTATCCTTCTTAGCAATGTGTCCTCTGAAGTTTCTCGTAGGAGAAAACTCACCAAGTTTATGACCAACCATATTTTCAGTTGCAAACACAGGAATAAATTTATTCCCATTGTGCACTGCGAAAGTATGACCCACAAAATCAGGTGAGATCATTGATCTTCGTGACCATGTTTTAATCACCGATTTTTTACCTGACTCATTCAAGGCATCTACCTTTTTAACGAGTCTGAAGTCTATGTAAGGTCCTTTTTTTAGCGATCTTGACATTATTTCCTACGTTTTACTATCTGCTTATCAGAATATTTATTTGGCCTTCTTGTTTTAAGACCCTTTGTGTACTGACCATTTCTTGATCTTGGATGACCTCCTGAAGATCTTCCTTCACCTCCACCCATTGGGTGATCGACAGGGTTCATTGCTACACCTCTAACTCTCGGTCGTCTACCCAACCATCTATTTCTACCTGCCTTGCCTAATCTCACGTTCATGTGATCAGAATTTGAGACAGTTCCAATAGTTGCTAAGCAAGTATTCAGTACCATTCTCATCTCACCTGAAGGTAGTTTCACTGTAGAATACTTACCTTCTCTCGCCACCAACTGCACATAAGTTCCAGCACTTCTAGCCATTATACCACCTTTTCCCGGCTTCAATTCAACATTATGAATGATAGTACCTAGAGGAATGTCGGATAAATACAATGTATTTCCAACCTCTGGAGGAACACCAGTTCCTGAAGTTATAACTGTCCCTACCTCTAATCCAGCAGGAGCTATAATATATCTTTTCTCACCATCTGCATAAAACAAAAGAGCGATACGAGCAGATCTTCCTGGATCGTATTCTATTGCCTTTACAGTTGCAGGTATTCCAAACTTATCTCTTTTAAAGTCGATAAGTCTTAGTTTTCTCTTGTGACCACCACCGACATTTCTGACAGTCATTCTACCTTGGTTATTTCTACCACCATTTCTCTGTGAAACAGTAACCAAAGCTTTTTCTGGAGTACTCTTAGTAATCTTATCGAATACAGGAGCTACTCTGAATCTCTGTCCTGGGGTCGTTGGTTTTAGTTTTTTTACAGCCATTTTCCTTTACTTATATTCCGCTATAAAAATCAATTATATCTCCTTCAGCTACTTGAACAATAGCTTTCTTATACGCTGGTGTTTTACCTTCTATTACTCTAGACTTTGTGTATCGTCTTTTAGAAGATCCTGGCTGAATCATTGTATTAACAGATTCAACAGTTACACCATACGTTTTTTCAACTTCCTTTTTGATCTGTACTTTGTTAGCAGATCTATCAACTACGAATCCGTATTTTCCATGCTCATTAAGCGCAGATACCTTTTCCGTAACTAATGGTTTTATTAAAACTCCCATCTTAGTTTAATCTCTCTTTTAGTTGATCTAATGTGCTTTCGCAAAGGATCAAACATTCAGCATTGATTAAGTCATAAGTATTGACCTCATCTACAGTAGTTACTTGAGTTTTCTTCAAGTTTCTAGATGACAAGAACACGTTCTTGTTGGCTTCACTTACTAGCATTAATGATTTCTTACCACTTACAGCAAGACCATTCAACACATTGATAAATTCTTTTGTCTTAGGTGCATCAAAACTGAAGTCCTCTAAAACTTGAATTGATTTTTCTTTAGCTCTTGATGATAAGACCGACTTTCTAGCCAATTTTTTCACCTTACGATTAAGCTTGAATCCGTAATCCCTTGGTTGAGGGCCGAAAAAAGTACCCCCACCTCTCATGACACCAGATTTCACACTACCAGCCCTGGCAGTACCAGTTCCTTTTTGCTTTTTGATCTTACGAGTAGATGCGGTAATCTCACTCTTATCTTTCGTCTTAGCAGTACCTTGTCTTTGGTTTGCTAAATAATTTTTTACATCAAGGTAAACAGCATGCTCATTTGGCTCAACACCAAACACACTCTTATCCAGGCTAACTTCTCTGCCTGTCTCTTCCCCTTTAATATTTAATACAGCTACCT
>CAYGTD010000280.1:0-4892 GCA_964352725.1 uncultured Roseivirgaceae bacterium | reverse complement strand
GAATAAGAAATCAAAGAACATGAAAAATCTAAACTTACAATTACAAAAAATCATATTTAGCCTGGTATTCATACTGGCTACATTCGCCTACGGCCATGCCACCATCCATACAGTGGATAACCAACCCAACTCAGGCGCACAATTCTCAGGTCTACAAGAAGCCATAGATGCAGCAGCAGGTGGCGATACGATCTATGTGGCCGGCTCACCTACGACCTATGGAAACATCACCGTCAATAAGAAACTCGCCATCATAGGTGCCGGATATAAAGTAGACAATCAATGGGGACTGGCTACCACAGTGGGTTCAATTTCTTTAAGAAGAAAATTGGACGAGTTTGACAATGTGCAGTCAAATGCCTCTGGATCTTATTTTTCAGGATTTAATTTCAGTACTTTAAGTAAAGAGACTAATCGCGCTTTTGATGGCATAATTGTGGATAGATGCCGCTTTACAATTCTATCTGCAAACTCAAGTGATACGGGCCGATTAAGTATTGCTATAAGAAATTCAGTTTTTGAGCGCGTGACATTAGCTAGCAGCAGTGGCACTTCAGCGTTAGTAAATCTCACAGTTAGCAATTCAATACTTGATGATAGGGGTAGTAGTTTTGGATTAGTTAGTTCAAGCAATAGCGCATCTAATGTCTTATTTAACAATTGTATTTTCAAAGGGAGTGAATTAGAGGGATACCCTCTGGCTTATGTTGTTTTTACAAACTGCATCATGTTTAATGCACTCACATCTAACGCTGATTTCTGCACCTTCACTAATAATATCTCTTACAGCACCAATCCTGCTGCTCCAGCATCAGAGACTGCTTTTGTTTACGGAACAAACACCGGAGAAAATAACATTGTAAATACAGATCCTTTATTTCAGAATATAGAGAGTGGTACGTTTAGTTTTTTAGATGACTTTCGTCTGCAAGATGGCTCACCAGGTATTGGCGCAGGCTCAGATGGAACCGATATCGGTCTCTACGGAGGAAATTTTCCTTTCCCTGTAGGTGGAGAAGGAGAATTCTTAATGGCTGCACCTCCTAAGATCCCTCAGATCTATGAAATGAACGTACAAAACGCTACACTCCCGGAAAATGGCACCTTGAATGTGCGTGTGAAGGCTAGAAAGCAAAACTAAGCCAGCGCCATCATGAAAATAGTTCATAAAATAAGACTGCTCATGCTACTGCTGGTAGCTTATGGGTATGCAGGTGCTCAAACGCTCAGTGGCGTAGAGTACTACTTTGATACAGATCCCGGTGTGGGACAAGGGACTTATGTACCCTATACCACTACAGGGTCAGATTCCATCACCTTTTTACTCAGCGTGGATGTTACTGGTTTGTCTGTGGGCTTTCACAGGTTGTATGTTCGCTCTGGCTATGACAACAATGTTTGGAGCATCCAGGAAGGACGTGCATTTTATGTGTTGAGTACCGCTGACCAACGAGTGGCCACCAATGTGACCAACGCAGAGTATTACTTCGATACAGATCCTGGCGTTGGAAAAGCAGAGAGACTCACCTTGATTAACGTAGGGGATAGTATTGTGCAAGAGTTGGAGTTACCAATTACTGGATTAACCCCTGGGTTTCATAAATTATTTCTTCGTACGCAAGATGCTCAGGGCTTTTGGTCGCTAAAAGAGGCAAGAGCGTTTTATGTACTGGATGCAGGAGACTTAGCAGTAAGCACCGATATTGTTGGAGGAGAGTACTTCTTTGATACTGATCCAGGCATTGGGTTGGGTACGGCCTTTTCTTTGAGCCCTGGTGATTCTATTGATCAATCAGTTTCCTTTCCTATTGCTGGACTTGAGGTTGGTTTTCATAAAGTAGGCATACGTACAAAGGATACGAGGGACCAATGGAGTGTCTCTGAACAGCGTTCTTTTTACGTGCTAAACGCCGCGGCGCTTCAGCCAGCGGCTAATCTGGATCGTGCAGAGTACTTCTTTAATACTGATCCGGGCGTTGGCTTGGGTACAGCTATTACTCAAACCTTTGGTGCAGATTCTGCTGATTTTGAGTTCGCCATAGATCTCACTGGCAGGGCTTTGGGGCAAGACACACTCTATCTGCGAGTCATTGACGAGGCGGGAGTTGCCAGTTTATATCAGTATAGCTCATTTGAGATCGCCAATCAGGCAGTGGATTTAACCACCACAGCTTTGGCCCTGGATCAGACTACTGCTCAGCCGGGAGGCTCTGTAGAAGTAAGCTATACGCTCACCAATGCAGGAGATTTGGATCTAACAGATGACTTTACTATTGCGACATACATCTCCGAAGATGAAGAGTTAAGTATGGATGATATATTGCTTTCTTCAAGCTCGGTGAGTGATGATATGGCCATCAATGCCACGCTTGACAAAGTAGAGACAGTAACCATAGATGAGACAGTTCCATCTGGTGATGTATTTATGATCGTGCAAGCTGATAGTGAGAACGTCATATCGGAGTTCAATGATGACAATAATTGGGCTGTGCTAGCACTTACCATTGATAGGTCACCCGTACTGGAAGCACAGACGTTCACATTGGCTGAAAATTCACAAAATGGGACGCTAGTTGGAACGGTTGAAGCAAGCGATCCGGAAAGCGAGGCGATTAGTTTCAGCATTACAGCTGGAAATGATGCTGCAGTGTTTTTATTAGATGCGAACAGTGGGGAGTTGGTGGTTAGCGATAGTGTTGCCCTAGACTTTGAGATCAACCCAGTTTTTTCACTTGCAGTGGAGGTGTCAGATGGTAATTTCACAACTTCTGCAGAGGTCACGATCAATTTGACGGACCTCAATGAATCTCCAGAGATTGCAGATCAGTCGTTTTCGCTCGATGAAAATAGTGCTGACATTGTGCTTGGATCTGTTGTGGCTATTGATCCTGAAGACGATGCACTCGTCTATTCATTTACTTCAGGTAATGACGAAGGCTATTTTGCAATGAATTCTGAAAATGGGGAAATTAGGGTCGCAGAAAGTGCAATGCTCGATTTTGAAACGAAACCCTCCTATCTAATAGAAGTGACAGTTTCAGATGGTGTGCTTGATGCAGTTGCCACCATTACCATACAACTTAATGATGTCAATGAAGCTCCTTCTGTTAATGATGAGATTTTTTCAGTGGATGAAAATAGTCCTGCTAATACCGAAGTGGGATTGATCTCCGCAACAGATCCGGAAAATCAATCTCTGTCATACGCTATAGCAAGCGGTAATGAACTAGGTGGATTTGCTATCCCTTCAGGGACGAACAGACTCATTGTTGCTGACGAAAGTATATTGGATTTTGAAACTAATCCAACGTTCATTTTGACAGTAGATGTATCAGATGGAACACTTTCAAGTACCGCCACAGTTACGATTAACCTCAATGATATAGTTATTGAAAATACTGCTCCCGTCATTGCTGATCAGACCTTCACAGTTGATGAAAACAGTGATAATGGAACTGTAGTTGGAATAGTAATCGCGACAGATGTAGAAAGTGATCCACTAACTTTCGTTATTACTTCTGGAAATGATCTTGGTGGTTTTTCTCTGAATAGCACCAGTGGAGAGTTGTCGGTCGCTGATGTTTCTGTTTTGGATTTTGAAACCAATCCTACCTTCTCATTCGGTATTGAAGTGGCTGACGATGAATTCAATTCTTCTGCCACCATCACGGTTAATCTAAACGATGTAAATGAGACACCATCTATTATAGATGAGACTTATACCATTGATGAAAATAGTACGGATGGAACTGCAGTTGCAACCCTTACAGCCGATGATCCAGATAGCGATGCGTTGACTTACACTATCACGGAAGGGAACACGAATGATGCATTTTTATTAGATGGTAATTCGGGTGAATTGACAGTAGCTAGTGCAGCAGAGTTGGACTTTGAGACCACTCCTGCATTTACATTGAGCATTGAAGTAACGGATGGAGCACTATCCAATAGTGCAACAATCACTATCGACTTAAATGATGTGAATGAAGCTCCATCTATCGCAGATCAAACATTTACAATCGATGAAAATAGCGGCAATGGAACTGCAGTTGCAACCCTTACAGCCAATGATCCTGATAGCGATGCGTTGACCTTTTCTATTACAAATGGAAACACGAATGGTGTATTTACATTAAATGTCAATACGGGTGAAATAACAGTAGCTAACGCAACTGATTTAAACTTTGAGACTACTCCCGCATTTACTTTGAGCATTGAAGTATCGGATGGAGCATTATCTTATAGTGCAACAATCACTATCAACTTGAATGATGTAAATGAGGCACCATCTATTGCAGATCAGACTTTTACTATAGATGAAAATAGTGTGAATGGAACAGCATTAGCTACTTTAAATTCCTCTGATCCAGATAGCGATGCGTTGACTTACGCTATCACGAATGGGAATACCAACAGCGCATTTGCATTGGATGCTAATACAGGTGAGCTATCTGTAGCCAGTGAATCAGAACTTGATTTTGAGACCACTCCTACTTTTAACCTGACTGTGGAAGTGAGCGACGGAGCTCTTACAGCATCCGCATCTATCACGGTTAATTTGAATGATGTGAATGAGAATACTGCTCCACAAATAGCTGATCAGACATTTGCTATTGATGAAAACAGTGAGGCTGGTACAGTAGTAGGAACGATAACGGCTTCAGATCCTGAGGGCGATATACTGAGCTACAGCATCACCACACGCAATGATGATGGTGCCTTCTCTATCAGTTCTGCATCTGGTAGAATCGCTGTTGCTAACTCCGATAATCTTGATTTTGAATTGACGGAAAGTTTCAGTCTCAAAGTGGAGGTAACTGATGGTGAATTTTCTTCGGAAGCTTTGATCACCATCAACCTCAATGATGTAGAGGAGAACGTCCTCGGAATGG
>CAYGTD010000279.1:0-4920 GCA_964352725.1 uncultured Roseivirgaceae bacterium | reverse complement strand
ATCCCGAATTGATAGTCGAGGAATTCTAAGTGTCTGTACCGGTTTCTTCCTAGTTTAGCTTACTGAAATAAGATGAAAATGAAAGCACTGACATTAATAGCCACCGGAAAAGCAGAAAAAGCATTTGAAGAAAGAGAAGCCCCAATACCTACAGCTCAAAAGGAAGAAGTATTGATCAAAGTAGAAGCTTTCGGTCTCAACTTTGCTGATGTACTCGCAAGGCAAGGGCTTTACAAAGAAGCTCCTCCTATTCCATGTGTGCTGGGATATGAAGTCGTAGGTGAAGTCACAGAAATTGGTGAAGGAGCGAACAAAAACTGGATTGGGAAAAGAGTGACAGCATTTACCCGATTCGGAGGATATGCCGAGTATGTCACTACTTCCTCTAATGGAATAGTAGAGATCGGTGATATGGAACCTGGCAAAGCATGCGCTTTAGCTACTCAATATTCAACCGCGTGGTACATGGCATATATTCGTGGTTACTTCAGAGAGGGAGACGCAGTGCTGGTACACTCAGCAGCTGGAGGGGTGGGAACTGCACTCACACAATTGCTAAAAGCGCAGGGCTGTATCGTATTCGGTACCACAAGTACTGAAAGTAAGTTCAGCTACATGCGAGAAAATGGAGTAGATCATCCCATGCTGCTCTCCAACTATCATGAAGAAATACCTAAAACCATAGACAAAAAAATCATTGCCAGTTTCAATGCGATAGGAGGGAAATCTTACAGTAAGGATATGAAACTTCTAGCAGCTGGCGGCACCATCTATCAATTTGGAGCCGCTGATAGATCAGGTAAAAAAGGAGGCATTTTCTCCTCTCTAGGTTTGCTCTTTGGAATGGGGTTCACTCATCCACTATTTCTACTCATGCAAAGCAAGTCTATCATAGGCATCAATATGTTAGCCATTGGCGACCATCAACCGAAAACCATGCAAGAATGCATTAATGGCGTAGTGCAATGGGCCAAGGAAGGAAAGCTCAATCCTATTGTTGGAAACGCCTACCCTGCCAATGAACTTGCTCAGGCTCATACTGAATTGGAATCTGGAAAGAGTAAAGGCAAGATTGTGGTAAAGTGGTAGCATTTCTTTTCCTTATTAGTCAATTCAACATCACAAATGCTCCCCAGTAATAAGGCTCTGGGAAGTTGGTTCGCAAGGATTTTTGTGCTGCAAAGAAGGCCTCCTCTTTTTGCTTCCCCCCCATCCATTCTTTGTAGAAAGTAGTCATCAGTTGTTTGGTGGCTTCATCACTTACTTTCCACAAACTCATAATCACCGTCTCTGCTCCAGCTACTTGAAAAGCGCGTTGCAGTCCATATACACCTTCACCAGATTTGATTTCCCCAAGTCCTGTTTCACATGCACTTAACACGACTAAGTCGGTATTTTTTAAATCCAAAGTGATGACCTCATAAGCTGTAAGTATACCATTATTAGTCGTATTTGCTTCGGTACCTAAAGCAATCTCACCCATTGTTTGATCAGCATCTGCTAGCATCAGACCAGAGCGGAGTAAAGGATTATCATTAGCTTGGTTTACATCAATACCAAATACTTTATCGCCTGAAGATTGGCTTTCTTCCAAGAAAAATCCATGTGTAGCAATATGAAGCAACGAAGGAGAATTGATAGTTTTAAAGTTACTTTCTGAAGCCTCCTTTTGCATGTAAGTCTTAGTAGCAAATCCATTAGTCCTCGTGATACTGCTTACAGCTTCTATTTCCACCTTAGTACCTGGAAGAGATTCCACCAATCCCTTTAATCCAAAATCTGGATAACCAAAGAAATCAGCCTTTTTGGAAACAAAAGAAGTCTGTTTTGATTTGAGTAAATCTCGAGTACTCGCATATAAATGAAGGTCTAAAGCATCCGCCACATACGTATCGTTAGGCTTCTTAAGGGCACCAATGTTTACTTGATAATAAATACCGTCTAGCGCCAAATGGACTTCATTAAAACCTACTAGCTTTTCATCCACAGGTTTCCAAAATTTGTCATAAGTAATTCGGTCATTGGCTTTCAGCTGCACCATGTTTCGATAAGCCTTGGCATACTTACCGTCTAGGTCTTCTCCATTCTCAATCAATACTAACTCTGGATGAATTGTTTGTAAATTGACTATTAGAAACGCATAACTTTTTCCACCCGAGAAGGATCGATCGAACGTTGGGCAGCCTATAATCTCTAATGCTGCGGAAGACTTTGATAGTTTACTTTTCACATCGGCTAAAGTGGTCGTAGGAAGTTTATTGGATTGGGCGAAATCAGCAGATAGCTTACTAAGTTCTTTCTCTAGTAGGTTGGCTTCTACTTCCACTGCATTTATATCTATTTTCTGTTCGGCTAGCTGCTCTTTCGAAAAAGAGTAGTACAAAATCAAATTTTCTTTAGTGGCCACCCATTCCTGATACACGGATTTAAGATTTTCATCTTCACTATTCAATATCTGCTCCCTTACCTTTGTAGATGAGCTAAGTAAAATGCCTTTAGTCTTTAGGTGAATGTTGTACATCTCTGTTAAAAGGATTGGGTCTTCCTTGCCACGATCAATAGCATAAGCATAGAATTTTAAAATAGACGGTCGAACCTTTGCCCAATATTGTCCTTTCTCATACTCACTCATCGCTCCGAAGTAGCCTTCTACTAATTGCAAATTGGTCTCAATTACTTTCTTAAACTGATCAGTGGCAGTAGAGAAATTATCTTGTTTCCAAGAGATAACCGCTAGGTCTTCCAATGAACTCAGATAGTCTGGGTGCTTCACTCCGAAGAAATCTAAATACTTTGTATTAACATATTGTATATGGGATAAAGCGGACTCTAAGTCTCCTGAATAGATATAATATCTACCAAGGTTATGTCTCGTTTTGATATAAGCTGGATGATCCTTATTGTATTTGTTTTCAAATATCCTCAAAGCGTCATTCAACAATTCTGGCACTTGTGCAGGCTTCCCTGCTTCCATCAATGTTCCTGCTAAGTAATTCTCTACATTGGCATAGTCCGTTTGATTTTGTGCAGCCCGCTTACGCTTTAGTTCCAGAACATCGTTGAAGATTGCTTCAGCTCGTTCATAATCCCCACTACTGTAAAAGATTAGTCCTTTATTGATCTGAAAACTCACATTGTCTCTTCCTTTATCTCTTATCTCTCCATCAGCCATACCCATTGCTTGTTGAATAGCCCCTTTTGCTTCATCGTATTGCCCTATTTCATTATAGAGTAATGCTTTGTTGCTAGTAAGGATAGCATGAGCAAGTGTCCCCTTTCTATCATTTTTCGCAAGTATCCCTTCAGCATCAGTAAAATATTTTTCAGCATCGGTGAAACGTCCCTGAGACTGTGAGATAACCGCATAATTATTATACAAAGAAGCTAAAGCAATGGAGCCTCTTCCAATTTCATTCTCGAAATACTTTATCGTTTCACTTATGAAATCTTCTGACAAATGGTACTTTCCTTCATAATGGATCACAATAGAGATATTGGCAATGGTCTTTCCTAAAGCATACTTTTCGGGTAAGCTCAACGTGTCCATATTCACTAGATTCGAAATAGTAAAAGCTGAATCCAAGATAGAACTAGCAAAAAAGCCAACTCCATTTGTCATAAGTCCTAAAGCTTCCATAAAATTAAAATATGCCAATTTTGGATTAATATAAATGGACTTTTCTCCCGTCCTATTCAGGTCAAAAACTTGCTCATAGGTCTCCAACTGAACAGCCTCAACTCCTGACTCTTCATCCTCATAGTTTTTACTTAGTGTCAAGAGTACACTTTCTTTTCCATCTCTATTCGCAAAGAAGGATGCCCTATTACCTTGCGAAAAAATATAATTGTAATTCGATGTGTCCTTCTTCACTTGATTGGCTCTAAAAACAGACATTTGCTTATCAGCAAAACTGTCAGATGCGTTGGGATCTAAAGCAGTCTCCAATTGCTCTTTTGCTGCATCTTTTAGCTTCTTCAAAAACTTTTGAGCAGTAATTGGATGTATGACAAATAGAATGATGGCTAGAGAAAGTACGCTCTTCATGGTGATTAGGATTAATTCAACATAAAGTTAGGATATTTACAGAGCCTTATAAAAGGAGTGAAGCTAAATGGCACAAAAATTCATCGAAAGCATTTGCAATAAAAATGGAAGCTATCAAAATCTTTCTCTCCATCAACTTAGAATAGATCAAACTTTCTGCCACTTTTTTTTAGGGTCTCATCCAATCGTATTGGATAGAATACTACCGAAAATTGAACTTGAGGGGACCTACAAAGTACGTGTAGTCTATGATGCGGAAAGTGAGGATGTAGAATTCATAGACTATCTAAAGCGTCCTATTCAAACATTGAAAGTCGTCGAATCAAAAACATTTGACTATTCCTTCAAGTTTGAAGACCGAAAAAAAATAGACCATCTTAAAGCATCATCCAATGCTGATGATATCATCATTGCTTTCAATGGAGAAATAAAAGACAGCTCGTATGCCAACCTTGTATTCTGGAACGGAAGTGAATGGCTCACACCCAAAAATCCCCTTCTTGGAGGAGTAAAAAGAGCTCAGTTATTAACAGAGGGTAAAATCAAAAAAGCACCTATTCATGTTTCAGATTTAGGCGCTTTTGAGAAAGTAGGTTTAATAAATGCTATGTTAGATTTGGGGGAGATGGAAGTGGCTATCAAAGAGCTTATATAACCATCTAATCTCATGCTAAATTCTTTGAAAGTGACTTCTAGTTCGTCTTAAATATTGTCGTGTCAAGTTCCTTTAAGCATGTGACTTTGGAATTTGATTTGCACCATTGAAATTTTCAATATCAGGTACTTTTGTCAATCCCAAAGTCTATTGCTTTGTGGCTACCCAAACAGATAAAAATCCTCTATCAACGGCGTGAGTAGTACCGAAAAGTTTATTG
>CAYGTD010000278.1:0-4933 GCA_964352725.1 uncultured Roseivirgaceae bacterium | reverse complement strand
TGAGGAAGTTACACCTCTACACAGCCCGGTTGACCGGGCGGCTGCAAGTCATCAGGATTTTAATTCTTTTTATGATCATTTATGCACAGGATAAGTGGCGTAAAATGAATGCCCCATCAGGTGCCTATTCGGCATGAAAGTCAATTATTTTAAGTCTTTTTTTAGATTTATCCGCTGAGCAAAGCCGTTTAGCTTGATTTTGTGTCTGAAAACGGCTATCTTCCTCACCAGTAAGTTTTTCTAATGCGTCTCACGCGTTTCGAAAGCAAGCTTTCAACGGTAATACCGCGAAAAACTTCCCGCCGATTAAGACAAGTCTTACCCGGCATAAATCTCAAAAAAATCCTTCTTAAAAGCACCTGATGGGAAAATCCTGCAGACAACTAGCAGGTAACTTCGTCAATTCAATACAACGGTTCGGGTATGAAACGTAGGGCATTTCGAAGCTCTTCACTGTCCACCCCAAAACCAAGCTTGCTAAGTGCCAAAAACTTACGGAAACCACTGTACGCCCTATGTTTTATACCCATTGTTATGCCCTGTTTTTTATTTTATCAAATTCCTTAATTGCTTTAAATACCTGATGATCCTCGGGATAAATTTCTTTAAATAGTTTCTTGGACTCCAATATGAATTTATTAGCTTCTTTTACCTTGTCCATATTTAGATAGGCTAGTCCAATGTGAAAATTTAGGTTGCCTAAAATTTCTTTATCAGAAAATTCGGGTTTTAATTGAATAAGCATTTCAACTAATGTATTCTCTTCATTATTTTCGAAATACAAATCGATTAAATCATTTGGAAGAGTAGGGTTTTTGGGTTGAATTTTAAAAAGCTGGGTAGAATATTTTTTTGCTTCACTAATTAAGCCCTGAGAAAGAGCTTCATTAATTACTTTTTTTAAATAAGTGTAGTGAGTAGGAAAACAGTCAACAGCTTTGATAAAGCTCTCGAATGCTCTTTTGTCATCATCCATTTCTTTGTACCACACACCAATCTGAAAATATTTATCAGCCTTGATTTCAGGGTCTTCCAACATTTCAATTTCCTTAAGACATTGGTTTATTACTTTATGGTTATCAAACTTTATTTCAGCCGCTTTTGCTACTTTTAATAAGTGTTGAAGCTTTCGAATGTTCTTATTCAATAGTTCTTTAGGGGTGAATAGCACAATAAAAAAGATATGATTCTCAAACTCAACAAATCCTGTCGCTTCAATAAATGGGTATTTAGGAACTTCGGCAATTCTAATTTTGGTATTTAATCCATCTAGTCTTTTGATATTGGTTTGATACGAAAATTTTGAACCATCGTCCACTCCCAAGATTCTTTCATTTTGAATTGCTATTAAATTTTCGATATTAAAATCTGGATTATCTTTTTTCCAAAATTGCATATACAACCATTCATCTCTTTGCTGAGCTTCTTTGAGAGTTAAGCCACGCTGGTGAATTGTTGCAAAAGAGTTTATCTTGTCTTTTAAGTCGAGCACCCATCCAAATGGAGATGGAACAATTACAGTAAAGTGTCCTACATATGGAAAAGCCATGAAGCTTTGATAATCTTGTAATTGTTCGAAATTTATTATGTCAAGTTCAACTTGCTGGTTTCCATAATGAGCCCTATTAATTGCTGCTTTTGAATAGCCCTTTTGTGATATTAAAACTCCTTGATGTGCCTCTATATCTTCAACCATAGAGCAAAAGCTTTCGACCTTCTTTACATCAATTTTCTTTGAAAAGTTTTTACAGTCAACCGCGATTTTTATTTGATAACCTGCAATTTGACCTTCGATTAGAATGTCTATTTGTCGAAGAACTTTAGAGTACTTACCTAGAATTTTCTGGTCAAAAGAAATAGATGTATCAGGATATGTTTCCTGAAAGTAGGTTAATATTTCTTTTTCATATTGTTTCCAATTCATAGTTGGGCAAGGGTCATTTTAAATAGGGCATAACGATCAGATATGGCGAGTGGCCATACCGTCTCTAAAAAGCACTAAAAGTAGTGAAACTGCCCAACACCTACAACGGCAACTACGAAGCACTGCGTTCTGAAAGTCAAAATCCAGAAAGAAAGAAGTGATTAGAGGCACCAAAGTTGGCAGAATGGGCAGGGTCACGGGCGAATAGCACCGAAGCATCAAATAGGCAGTTTGGCCATTCGCCATATCGCCTGTTACCTACCGCTTCTTCAGTGTTGCTCAGTCCAGAAGTCAATCGTTAAGCTGTCTTTGTTAAGCCGAACAGCTAGAAAGTCTGGATCAATACCAAAGCCAGAGTGCCAACCAATTGGGTAGAGCATCAAAGTATCAAGTTGACCGTTCGCCTGATTCCAAGCGTTGTACACGGCTAATATACTATCCTGAAGTTCTCTTGGTTGTCCAACGAATTTGTGAGGAGCAATAGAGTCTGGTGTTGACATGCCCTTCGGAAGTCTTCGTGTTACAGTTTCGCTATAGGGTTCGCCCAAGAGTTCAACAACCTTGTTTCTGTGAAATCCTTTTTTTAAATGGTTAGCAAAGAGGTCATCAATCATACCACCACGAGGATTTTCCAAGTCATCAAGGTCGTTATGAGTTAACCAAATTTCTTGCTGAAATTGAGTTTGTTCCGGCCCACCAAGTTCGTTCAGAAATGTTAAGAAGTTATACGCCCAGAAAATTCCGTAACCAACTGCAATAATTGCGATTCCAATAAATACTTTGGCGACTAGCTTCATAGTGGTAGGTAACGTTTAGTATATGAAGCGTAGCCTGCCGATAGGCGGCTATGATTTCATATACAGTGTTATCTTCTTTTTCTTTGTTCTTCAAACCATTCAAGCTGACTTTTAATTCGTTCAAGAATTTTCTCGTCTTTATCACCATGAATGTCTCTTATTCTATAATTCTCTTTTGCAGGGTCTTCTCTGTTTACAAATTGGTTTATTCCCAAATTAAAAATTGCCTGTCCGAACCTTTGGTCATAATGGTTTGCTAAATAATACGATATTAAATCTAAAATCTCTTGATGTTCTTTTTTCGGGTTAGATTTTTCCCATTCTTGGTCAAACTCTTCTTTTTTAATTTCAAAAGACTGGAATTCTTCTATGTCTATTGTTTGATCTCCGAGACCACCATAATCATCAAAAGTTTTGTCGGAATGATACTTTAATCTGTTTCCGTTTTCATAAAGTTCAATTTGTTTGATTGGGTATCCATCTTTATCGACTTCCAAATACCAAATAGAGGTTCCCCATGAATCAAATTCATCACCTCTTGATTCATTCCATTTTCGTTTAAAGTATCTAGTCATTTTAAGTATTTCAGAAGTTCTATTCCCCCAATCTTATTTCCTTTTAGAACGTCAAGAACAATTGTCCCAATCTTCTTGTCTACCAGCATAATATTCTCCTCGAATTGCCATTCAGAGTTAGGTTGATTTGGATTGTCTGCATTTACAAAATAGATATAAGCTCTACTTTCACGTTTAGCTTTTACACAATTTGATAAAGCCGATATTATTTCAGGCTTATCTGGAATTTGATCCTTTGCCAAATCAACAAGCCATTCAGGATTATATGTTTCCCATTTTTCATTCATCTAATTGAAGATAACGCTCAACTAAAATGAGTATGCGCCCCAGTTGCTAGAAGCACTGATGTTTCTATTTCGCATTGTCTTTTCGGATGGCTCAGTTCGCATATTCATTTTAGTGTTTGTTAGATGTTTTTACTTCATACCCATAAGATTTGCATAATTCTATTACTTCTGACATTTGTCTTTCATGAGCATGCTCTAGCAGGGATTTGCCATACTTTACTGACAAATTAGGATTTGCTCCAAAGTCCAGAAGTAGTTCTAGAGTAGCCTTGCATTCTTCGAAGGGTGGAGGGCCTTCTCCTCCATCGTTGTGGCCACAGCAAAATGTGGCTCCAATTAAAGGTAAATAAGTTATGCTATCATTATTATTTGGATTTGCTCCTGATTCTAAGAGAAACCTAATTGTTTCTAGGTTTCGACCCATTGCAGCATA
Source organism: uncultured Roseivirgaceae bacterium (assembly GCA_964352725.1). Classification (GTDB taxonomy): domain Bacteria; phylum Bacteroidota; class Bacteroidia; order Cytophagales; family Cyclobacteriaceae; genus Ekhidna. The sequence continues at coordinate 917 of CAYGTD010000278.1, read as the reverse complement.
ATTAATTGCGTTACCAATATTTGCTCCTCTCATAATCAGGTGTTTTATGACGTTATGGTGACCATGTCTGGCATTAGATTCAATTGGGGTCCTACCTTCGGCTTTTATGTTAATTTCCGCACCTCGATCCAATAATAGATCTATTATACTAATTGCAGACGAATCCTTTTCAAGACCTGCAACTTGATGTAAGATAGAAGTCTCCACAGGCCCATAACCCGTATACCATTTGAAGCCTAGATGTACTCCTGCATCAAGAATAAGTTCCATTATTCTTGCGTTTTCACTCCATATGGATTGTTCGATAAGAGCAATGTGAAGGTATGACGTATCTGGATGAACTTCGGCTCCATAATTCAGTAATAGCTCTACAATTTCTGGACTATTAGAGCCGACTGCAGAGATTAATGGTGTAGGATATGAACCTCCTTTGTGAATAGAATTTGGATTGCCATCAGCTATTAGAAGTTCATTGACGATATCATAAGTTGAGTTTCCCGAGGCGTAATGGAATAATGTGAAGCCATTTTCAGGAATGTTTGGATTTGCTCTATACCTTAAAAGTAACCTTACGAGTTCAACATTCTTATTCTTTATAGCATGGAACAAAGGGTAGTCAAGAATGCTCACCTTTGCCTTTGGGTTGGGGCTACATCCATTTTTAAGTAATTCGTTTATTTCTGAATAATTATTCTCTTTGATTAAATTGATTAAAGACAGTCTACAGGTGTCTAAGGAATTCGTTACTTCTTCAGAATCATCTGTTAGATCAATTTTAGTTTCACGTTTACTACTGGGATTACTACATTGAATAGTAATGGCTAGAAGGAAGAAATATACAAGTTGCTTCATAATGACATCTAACGATAAGCTAAGCACAGTCGGCTCAGCCTTTCAAATATCTCAAATGTATCTTA
>CAYGTD010000277.1:0-4934 GCA_964352725.1 uncultured Roseivirgaceae bacterium | reverse complement strand
CAGTTTACTGCAGGACTCCAACTTGCTCCACCCAAAGCAGTATAGATCTGAACTAAGGCAGTTGAGTCTGCAGTAGTCTCTGAATCAATAGTCGTTTTCGTTGAAACGGTGTTGGAGTTGTCTGATAACGTACCACTATCGTCCGACCTTACTCTATAGAAATAGGACTGACCAAAGTCCAAGCCTGTGATTTCCAAAGAAGTGTTTGCTGTTGCAGCATCTTCATAGTTTGCAACGAAAGAAGCAAAGTCTGCTTCAGTGGAAACATCTACAAAATAGCTGCCTGTACCCGTATTACTCCAACTAGCAATAAATGATGTTGAGGTAATATTTGATGCTTCATTTGCTACAGGAGCACCCCCGGTCTCTAAAATACTGAACAGCCCATCACTTAAATCACTTACATCACTTGTAGTACTTATAATTTGAATTTGATTAGTGGAACCTACAGCACTCGGAACCGTCCAATTGTAGACTCCATTGTAGGTATCGAAAGTACCATCATCAACAAAATTAAACGTCTCACCTCCATCCTGACTCCATGAAATTTCTATGAGTTCACTTCCATCAATATTTTCTGTTGACCATGTGATTTCATAATTATCTCCAGCGCTCAATTCTTCTCCTCCATTTGGTGTAATCACTGTGATAGAACCTACTCCCTGAGGGTTGGTCCAGTTGATCGTTCCCGTAGTGCCTGGATTGTCAAAGTTAGGACCTCCAAAAGCACCTCCATATTGATCAAATGTGATACTAGAGGCAACTCCATCATTTATAGAAACATTGAAAGCAGGACCATTTTCAAAAAATATCCCTTCATAAGTAGCACCATCAAATCCTTCATCAAATGTGATATAAGAAACGCCCAATCCATTTGTAAAAGAAACGTTGGTCATGGAAACGGTACCTCCAAAAAGACCTAAGCCTAAGCCGCCCACCTCAGAGATGGATGTTCCGCTCAATGTCAATGATCCAGTACTATTCACAAATGTGTATGCATCACTTGAAGTGGTTCCTGAAATGGTTGATGATCCTAAAATCGTTACAATTCCTCCATCGTTAGCCAGAAATGATCCTGTTCCAAAAGTCAAGTCACTATTTGTGACGTTCAAAGAGCCCCCTGATAAGTTGATACCACCAGACCCAGAAAAGCTTGCTGAGTTTAAATTGACAATTCCTGATTCAATTATTAAAAATTGATCGGTTCCAAATGTCAAATTCCCATTCGCTGTGAAAGTGCCAGTGTTTGCATCTACTGTTAACAAGGGAACGTCTGCTTCCATTGAGAAAATAACAGAATTCTCAACCCTCAATCTTCCTGCAACATCGTAATTAAACACATCACTTAACGAAACACTCCAAGTACTGCCTAGGTTAATTTCGTTTGATCCTAGATTTATGACCGTACCTAAAGTTCCTGTATTAAAATCTCCATCATAGTTAAAATCAGAGTTAATATTTAAGGTCGCTGCGGATTGAAAAGTAACATTTTCAAAATCTCCGCCTTCAATTAAATGAGATGTTCCGTTTAAAAGAAGCGACCACTTATTCAATGTAGATATTGACCCTTCACTAACAAAATCTGCTGTTCCTTGCAAAGACAAAGAGTTGTTTTCAGAAAAAGCAAGCGAAACTCCTGATTCAACATGAAGCGAATCTTGAACAGCTATATTATCAGTACTTAGATTAGCAATGGTCTTAGTACCAGTACCTCCAAAGATAAGATTGCCATGAGTTATGTTTCCAACATTGGTATAGGTCTGCGAACCTCCATCCAAAAATAATGAACCTCCATTAGGTGTGTAACTACTACTGGCTTGGGCTGTAAATCGGCCTCTAACATGAACATCATTACCGCTCAGGTCAAGTGTCCCACTAGATGCTATCGTAAGGGCGAGAACAGTATCAGTTGCTACGTTTAAGGTTATCACATTCTTGATGGAAACACTATCGATAGAAGTAGGAACTGTACTAGTAGACCATGTATTTGGATCATCCCAGTTACCATCCGCAATAGACTCTACTAAAGATCCTGCTAGTACTTCAATGGTTTGTGTTTGATAATGACCCCATGATCCTGATTCATCTTTCGCTCTAAAACTCACGGTATGAGTTCCAGCACTCAATCCGGAAGCATCCAAACTTACATTCTCATTAAGTGATGTTGCTGGAGTTGATCCATTTGCCACCAATGCAGCGCCTACTCCAGGATCTGTATCAAAGAAGTATTCCAATGCCACTATCTGGTCAGAACTTCCTTGAGTTGAAGTTTCTAAATAGATTGACTGAGATGTATAAGGACCCCATGTTCCATTTGCAAGCTTTCCTCTCAAATACAAGGTATGGAAACCAGTAGAAAGACCAGACAGATCTATTGATTCGGTAGCAGAAACTTCCGATCCCGAACTAATGGCAATGGCTGTTGCTTGACCCGCTCCTGGATCCGTATCTATAAAGTATTCCAATTCATCAATGACTACTACATCACCTACGCCAATAGTTGATTCTACATAAATGGTTGTAGCTGAATATGGCCCCCATGTGCCATTTAGCAATCTTCCTCTTAGGTAAATTGTATGAAAACCTGAAGTAAGTCCACTTAGGCTCAAGTTTTCAATAAGAGAGACTTCAGTGTTCGTTGTTGTGGAGATTGGTGTCCCAAGCCCTGCTCCAGGGTCAGTATCTAAAAAATACTCTAAAGCATCTACTTGTACTACATCACCTACACCAATAGAAGATTCCACGTAAATAGTAGAAGTAGCGTAACTCCCCCATCTCCCTGTCTGATCTTTTGCTCGTAAATAAAGTGTATGAAATCCTTCAGCTAGCCCAGAAGTATTGAGGTTTTGAGTAATAGAAATTTCTGTAGAGGGAGAAATAACTATCTGAGTACCTAAACCTCTACCTGGATCTGAATCAAAGAAGTATTCTAAATCAGTTACGTTGGCATCTGAAACAATAAGCTCTTCTTGTAAGAATACGCCACTTTCATAAATGTTTTTAACACCGGTTTCGCTTATAACCTCAACTGTAAAGTAGTGTAATCCTGGGGCATAAAGAGAAGTATTTAAGGTCACCGTTTCATCAATAGAAGCAGATGGAGTAAATGCATTAAAACTCTGCACGTCCAATGGAGACCCATCATAATAAACGCCAATGGATATTTCATTGATATTTCCTCCATCTGAAACAGCCTGAACGCTAATGTCTAAATTACTAGAAGTATTTGCGACCGAAGCATACCCCAAACCAACAATATTAGGAATACGAGGCACGCCAGAAAGGGCATATGCCAGTTCAGGCTGACCTGAAGGAAATCCAAATGCACCAGATTCAGCTCCTTCATCAGAAGATGTTAATGCTGGAGATCCTCCTTGAAGTTGGAAAAATCTATCAGTATTTGCTCCTGTAGATGCGAATAGTAGGTTTGCCTCAGTCTCTACTTTATTCCCAAACTGTCCATCAATGATGATAGAAGGTGTCTGCGTCACTAAAGAGGAATTCACAATACAATTATTGACTATCGCGGTATCTAATGATAGATTCCCATCATAAAAGGTATTGTATGAAAGCTGGACTTCTACACCCCCAGTTATATTAAGCGTATTTCCTGCACCTGAAAAGTTAAAAATAGAGTTTTCAATAGATACCCCGTTTCCTTGAATATTGAGCGTAGATGTAAAATAGCACTTCAAAAAGGATGCATTAGTAATAGAAGCACCCACCGTAAACGCACCCGTAATATGACAGCTCTCAAAGGACACATTGCTATCATTCCAAGAAATACTAGTTGCTGTAATTCCAATTAATTTGGAACCAGCAGATCCTGCATTTAGATTAATAACAGAAAAACTTGTACTTGGGCTGTAGCCTAAACTTTGCCCAAAATAGCCATTACCAATTATGACACGAGGAGAAGATAAGGTTGCGTTCCCATAACCAGTACCAGATCCCAACACATAGATGGTATCACCAGCAGATGTCCCTGCAAATGCTGAAGGAAAAGTGGTGAAATCTCCATTTCCACTTTTGTCTACGACAACCACAGCAGCAAGAGAATACAATCCGCTCAGCATGATGCATATCAATAATATGATTCTCATGATGATGGGATTAGTTTCCTGTTACTTCAATAGTAGCGTCGGCATTTTGTCCCTGAGTGATATTAGAAGGAACAATAAATCTCCTTACTACAGGAAGAACTGATCCAGACAATTTGAAAGGTGATGTACCTCCTGAAACTCCAAGACTAGTTCCATCTGTTCCTGCATTCTCCCCTGGAGATCCAGCACTCATAGTAGGATCCATTGAATACAAATAAGTTACTGTTCCTATATCTAGATTAGTAAATACAGGATTTGTAGTATCAATATTTGAATCTAGGCTAACATTAACTCCTACTATTTCTGAAAAAGCAAGGTCGGTAGAAATGTTGTTTTGGTAAATGACATTCGTAAGAGCATTGCTAGTTGATCCTGGGTTTCTTCCAAGAAAGATATTATTTTTCACAACACAATTATTTAGTGTGTAAAATGCCCTTTGAGAACTTACTCCAAGAAAAAGGTTATGATCAAAAGTGACACCTCCTGTTGAAACATAAGGGCCATAATAAGTGGCTTGAGTTGATATTGAAGAAAAAATATTATTGCTTACAATGATGTTGGATTGATTCGCTACTATTAAAATCATTGCTTGTATTCCATTTTGATTTTGAAGCACATTCTGTCTTATTAACGTATTAGTAAGGCTTGATATACCTGAAGTTGTCACATAGTTAAGTCTGCAATTTTCAATAACAATATTGGAAAGAGATCCACCACCGTTTCCTAGCACTATCGCACCTGTCACCTCCATCCCTATGATCTTGGTTCCTCCAGCAGCAGTTCCAATAGTCACCTGACCTACCGTGCTTGTAAATGGGATTTCCATATCAG
>CAYGTD010000276.1:4502-5010 GCA_964352725.1 uncultured Roseivirgaceae bacterium | reverse complement strand
AAAGGAAGTACTTTTTCCGTAATACTCCCATTAGACTAAAGTTGAAGTGATTTTCTCATAGAATAATAGATGATTGGCCCAACCAATGGAAGAAGTATCACAATTGGCAACCATATCAATCTTGTTTTAAAGCTATATTGTTTTATTGCTATATCAATCATTGAAAAAATTGAAATTGCAACGACAACCACTGCTAAATACATCCATAAATTTTCCATTTTATTTATTTTAAGTAAATATGAAGTCATTGGATACGGAATCAAATGACATGCTTCATTCACAATTCTGATATTTATCAATCGATTCCACTCAATTGGTTACTTTTATTCTTGAATTACCAACAGCATGAAAAGAAATATTCTTGTAATTGAAGATCAACTTGATGTAAGAGAAAACATTGCTGAGCTTTTAGACCTATCTAATTATGATGTAAAAACAGCATCCAATGGAAAAGAAGGTGTAAAAACGGCTCTTGAATCACCTCCTGATTTAGTACTCTGTGATATTA
>CAYGTD010000276.1:0-4492 GCA_964352725.1 uncultured Roseivirgaceae bacterium | reverse complement strand
ATATTATGATGCCAGAAATGGATGGTTATGAGGTGCTTTATCTTCTCTCAAAAAATCCCAAAACTGCATCGCTTCCTTTTATCTTTTTGACTGCTAAAGCCGAAAAATCTGATTTTAGAAAAGGAATGAATATGGGCGCAGATGACTATATCACTAAGCCATTTGAAGAAATGGAATTACTTGGTGCAATAGAACGAAGACTCAAAAAATACGATGAGCTGACTTCTGCCAATGGAATAGATGATCTCACAAGGGCAAGTAATGCAAACTCAAAAGTATTAGTAGAAAAAGAGCGAAAGACAAGAGTCTTTAAAAAGAAAGATGTTATTTACAGAGAAGGTGATTTTGGTTCTTATGCCTATAAAATTGAAAGCGGTAAGGTAAAAACATATAGAATCAATAAAGATGGCAAAGAATTTATTCATGATTTACTAAAGGATGGCGATTACCTTGGAGAAAAGGCGCTAATTCAAGATGATGTTAGAACTGAATTTGCAGAGGCAATGGAAGACACCAAGCTTTCATTAATTCCCAGAGATGAATTTAATGAACTCATTTTTGGCAATCGAGAAGTGGCCTCCAAGTTCATAAAGCTTCTTTCAAAGAATTTATCTGAACGTGAACATGAATTGATGGAGCTGGCATATAACACTGTTCGTAAACGAACTGCAGATGCCTTAACCAAACTTCATCAAACATATGTTAACGAGAAGGGAATTGCCAGCTTCGATATTTCAAGATCTGATTTAGCCAGTATGGTAGGAACAGCTACTGAATCAGTAATCAGAATCCTTTCAGAGTTCAAAAAGGATCACTGGATCGAGATAAATGGTAGCTCAATTACCATTCTTGAACCAGAGAAAATCAGAGCGATCAAGTTTTGAATTACTCTACAGTTACTGATTTGGCCAAGTTCCTTGGTTGATCGACGTTTGCTCCACGCATTACTGCTATATGATAGCTTAATAATTGAAGAGGGATCACAGATAATAGTGGCATAAATGCTTCATGGGTACTTGGAACTTCAATTGTGAAATCCGCCATAGTAGGAATGAGTACATCTCCCTCAGTCACCACCGCGATCACTACTCCTTTTCTTGCTTTTACTTCTTGAATATTTGAAACAATTTTATCGTAGCTACTGTCCCGAGTTGCAATAACTACCACTGGCATTTTTTCATCTATCAAAGCTATGGGACCATGCTTCATTTCTGCCGCTGGATATCCCTCTGCATGTATGTAGGATATTTCCTTCAATTTTAATGCTCCTTCCAATGCAACAGGAAAATTGTAACCTCTGCCTAGATAAAGGAAGTTGCTAGCATCTTTGAACAAAGCGGAAATGGTTTTTACCTTCTCATCTGATTCCAAAGCCTTCTTCACCTTGTTTGGAATGCTACTTAACTCAGCAATCAATTCTTGATACTTAGTCTGTGATATTGTGCCTTTATTGATAGCTACTCGCATAGCAATCATGCTTAAAACCGTGATTTGAGCGGTAAAGGCCTTAGTAGAGGCTACTCCAATCTCAGGACCTGCGTGAAGATAGGCCCCTTCATGAGTAATTCTTGAAATAGTTGAACCAACACCGTTTACAACTCCAAGAACAATAGCTCCCTTACTTTTAGCTAGCTCTATTGCAGCTAGTGTGTCAGCTGTTTCTCCTGATTGTGAAATAGCAATAACTACATCCCCTTCTTTTATTACAGGATTTCTATATCTAAACTCAGAAGCATATTCTACCTCAACAGGAATTCTGCACAAATCTTCAAAAATATACTCCGCAACTAATCCAGCATGCCAAGAAGTACCACATGCTACGATTATGATTCGTTCGGCATTCATTAAGGTATTGGCATAGTTACGGATTCCGCCTAATACTAGCTGACCAGTTTCCTTGTTCAACCTTCCTCTCATGCAATCTGCTATGGATTTAGGTTGTTCAAAAATTTCTTTTAGCATGAAGTGCTCATATCCACCCTTCTCAAGGGTTTCTAATTCCAATTCAAGCGTTTGAATATAGGGAGTCTGAGGAACATCCTTTGAGTCTGTTATGTGATACTCATCCCCTTCCATTACGACTATCTCCTCATCATTCAGATAAATCACTTCATTTGTGTGTTCAATAATTGGAGTAGCATCAGAAGCTAAAAAAAATTCTCCTTCTCCAAGTCCAATAACCAACGGACTACCTTTTCTTGCAGCTATTAGTTGTCGAGGGTTGTCGGTTGAGATGATAGCTATGGCATATGCTCCTATCACTTTAGAAAGAGCTACTCTTAGCGCATCCTCTAAAGACAAATTTTCTCTTTTCTTGATATCCTCTATAAAATTGACAAAAACTTCGGTATCTGTCTGACTTTTAAACTCATACCCTTTTTGCTGTAGATCTTTTTTTAGCGGACCATAATTTTCAATTATTCCATTGTGAATCATCGCTATTTCACCACTATTTGAAATATGCGGATGAGCATTTACATCATTTGGCTCACCATGAGTAGCCCATCTTGTATGACCTATTCCGATTCTACTATTGAGTTCTATATTCAGTGTAGCATCTTCAAGCTCTTTAACTTTTCCCTTTTTCTTAAACTCGCTCAGTATTCCATTTTCAATTAGAGCTACTCCAGAACTATCATAGCCCCTATACTCAAGTCTTTTAAGGCCTTTAATTAGAATTGGAAAAGCAGGCTTATTACCTAAGTATCCGACTATGCCACACATATTATTATCGATTACGGTTAATTACCAAGATCGGTATAGAAAATTTTCAACTTAATACCATCTTTTTTTAAGACAGTTCTTTTCAAAGAAATATTCTCGGTACTTATCAGAATCAAATCCTCTATAGTTCTTGGATTTTGATTGAATGGATCTTGAAAGATTAATTCATCAGAATTATAAGAGGTTCTGTATAAGCTTCTTAAAAAATTTGTTGCATTCAACTCCAACATATCTTTTGTTTCATTTAAAGCGCTTATTGATGCAATGAAGTTTAATCCTCCATTATTAACTGGTCTTGCGTAAGAACCATCTGTTGCTACAATATTACTAAACTGATTAAAGTTAATTCCTGGTCCAAAAAAGCTTAAATCTTGTTTTCTAAAGTAAATCATGAGATTTTTCAAGGTATCTCTTTCATTATCTCCTTGAATATCAAAAGAGAAAGAGGCTGAATTAATAATTATATCTTCTTCAACAAAAAAATCATAAACATCAGACATACTAAAGGCAGTAGAAATACCTGATAATGGCTCAACCAAAGTTTGACCCGAAGAAATATCTAAATTTGAATTTTCTACAATTTCAGAAAATTCAGTTCCTGTTCTATCTCTTTCGATACTTGTGTATTGAGTTCCCAAAAGTCCAAATTCCAATTCATATAACGTATCAATTGCGGCTCCTCGCATGAATACTTTGATCCAAGAATCTTCACTTTCAAGATCTAGGCTAACTATACTCTGAGCGTTTACAAATTGCAATGCTAAAGTGGGAGATGCATAGCTTCCGGCAGGTGGACTATTAAAGTAAGTTGCATCTTCTTTAACCCTATCAAAAAGATCTTGACCATAAATATCTAAAAGATCAACTTTAATAACTTCATCATCAATATCTATATTTTCATCTGCTAAAAAGAATGGTGATAGCTCTTCTTTATTTGTCCTTAAGTATATCAGTTCATTTTTCAGAGTATCAAAACTTTGAGTCACTATCAAGTTTTCACTTGTACTTGTACCCATTTTTGAATCAACTTTAAATTGAGCAGCAACACTCTCTAAAGTTAATGAGTCTCCAGGAAATGTTCCACCAACAAAGAAGTATTGAAAATATCCTTCGGCAGTTGCTGTTCCTGTTTCAGAGTCACTAAATGAACCTACTAAAATCCTTCGCTCACTATCAGTCCTTAAGCTATCTATATATATGTTACTTGAAGGTAAAACAAATTCCTTATACTTAACTCCTACACTTGTTTCAAATGGATTTTTCGTTCCAAAATCATCTGCATTCTCACAACCTAAAAAAACCGAGATTAAAATGAATAATCCCGGTTTTATAATCTTTTTAATCAACACCTTACTGTCCGATAAGATCATTATATAAGTTATAATATGACTCCTCAAAATTTTCATCCTTCTCTATTGTATCTGACTTTTTCCCAGCAAACTCAGCAATTAATTTCTTAAAGCTTTCAGTATTCTCTTCATTAGCGTTGATAACAGCATCAGCATACTGCACCCCCATCTTAATGAATCCATCATAATCAGCCGTTTTAAGATTATTTAGCATCTCGTCATCTATATCTATCATCTTCACTTTCTCCAATAAATCATCTCCAAATTTGTGAGTAAATCTATTATTGTAAATAGTGAATACCGTCTTTGAATCCTTATAAATTGGGTCGTTTTTGTATGTTGTTTTAGTATACAATGGAATTAAGCTTGTCATCCAGTCATTACAATGAACAATATCAGGAGCCCATCCTAATTTCTTC
>CAYGTD010000275.1:0-5013 GCA_964352725.1 uncultured Roseivirgaceae bacterium | reverse complement strand
TTCTCCATCAAAGCCTTTGAGTCATTAATGATGATCCCAGGACTGGTTCATACGGACAGGTTAAAGAATGACCATTCTCAAATTTATGAGGTCATAACCAAGACAGAGTCTAATCCAAGCGGATGGATAGATCATGAAAACGGTCAAAAATTATTTGTAAAAACCGAATCATTTAAACTGAAGGGAGTGAATCATACACTCGTTTCCTTAACGGATATTAGGAGTTCTCTTGATGCTAAAGAACTGGAAAGCTATCAAAAGTTGATGCGTGTCATGACGCATGAGATTATGAATTCAACGAATCCTATTTTATCCTTAATTAGGGTGGTCAATAAAAAATTGATCCATGGGAATGAACTAAGTGTATTAGAAGAAAAGGATCAGAAAAACACCGTGACCAGCCTAAAAGCGATTGAAGAAAGGACATCAGGTATACTCAAATTTGTAAGTGCCTATAAGGAGATCAATCAATCTATTCAACCACATTTTGAGTTAGTCAAAAGTGAAGATCTACTTTCATCAATAGAAACATTGATGGATCAATCCAAGGATGTCAAATTTCATATAGAGGATGAATTAAATGAACATTTATCAATAGATCTTTCGCTAATCAATCAGGTGCTCATCAACCTCGTGAAAAATGCCTTAGAAGCTTTAATAAATATTGATAAAGCAATGATTACCATATCCTTAAGAAAAAAAGAAGATCAGACCATTATTGAAGTAACGGATAATGGTAATGGTGTACCTGCCTCCAATATTCAACAGATATTTGTGCCTTTTTATACCACCAAATCAGGTGGATCAGGAATTGGATTAGCACTTTCGCGAAAGATTGTGAAAGCACATGGAGGCACTTTGGAGTATCATAGAGATAAAGGAAAAACAAGCTTTGTTATTCAGTTGCCTTCAAAATAGCCTAATAAGTAAATATTAAGTCTTTCAGAAACTATCCCCTGAATGCGGGTTCGCATCCCAATTTCCGAAAATCCAATTTCCTTTAATCGTTGGATCATCAGAAATAAGAAAATCTTCTATTGCTGCCATCATTTCATATCGAGATAATCGACCATCTTGTGTGGTGTCTAGCTGAGCGAATGCCTTATCTAGGTAAGCAACGTCAATACCAAAAATGGTATAGAAATCGGAATATTCCGACTTAGAAATAAATCCATCTTTATTTTGATCAAAGAAATCAAACATGAAATTGAAAATCAATTCCTTATAGTTATCTACCTCATCTTCATCACCTGCTTCTATTAGCTCTTTTGCGAAGAAGTTAGTCCATTCTCCCTCTGAAATCTGCTGATATTCTTTTGGAGAAATGTCATTCTGAAGCGTATGAAAAAGCTTCACTGATTTATCAACGATACGTTTATGCTCCCTTTCGCCTTCTTCTATATTGAGTCTTATTCTCACCTTCTCAGCCATTTCAGAGAAATCATTGAGTTGAAGAATTCCATTGCTGTTCAAATCAAGAATTTTGAAGAAGTAGGCAAGCTTTCGACGTTGAAAATCAGTTGACATGGTTTGATTAAGCTGTGTGATTGGACTGCACAAAAGTAGGTTATCATCCGATAACTACCCTATTCTTTTTTCAATGTAGTCTGAGTTGAATAGACTGAGTGCTCCCATATATTTTAAACTAAATGATATAAGATCGCCAACTTTATATTTTCCAGTGGATTCTCCTAGGTCAACAATTAGCATATCAGAACTTGCTCCAGTAATTTCAATCGATTTATCATCGGGTATTAGAAAGTCACTTGATACATCCAACAACCCAATATCAATGATGGCTCTATGTGATGTTTGTCCAAAATCATTTTCATCAATCTTAAACGTTTCTCCAGAAGGATTAGCTTCCATATATCCTATCGGCACCTTTGGCTTCTCAGTAATCTCAATAACCTCAGCATGAAGTTTAAAGACATCACTCTCCATGCCTGGTATAGTATCCATCGTGAAAAGGTCTAGCCCAAAAAACAAAGCTTCTCCTATTCTAAAATGATTAATTCCATCTGGCACTTGTTTTCTAAAAAGCAAAGGTATTACTACTGAAGTACCACCTGTCACCCATGGGATTTTCTGATTGAACTTAGCTTCTATAAGTTGCTCATATAGAGATAATTGTATCAGTTTATCTTCAGAAGGCATTACTCCGTGAAGACAATTCAAATTGGCTCCAATTCCAGTTACTTTGATATTAGGAAGTTTAAAAATAGACTCATAAAAATCCATCAATCGATCCCCCATTACTCCTTCTCTTAAATCACCTAACTCAATCATAATGATGATTTTATGAGTCTTTTTTTGCTTTACTGCTTCATCTGAAATCCATTTGATGGTTCTGTATTCTGTGTTGAAGCTGGCATCAGCATACTTCACAATTTTAGCTATACTTCTTTTTGCCGGTGGTTTTATATAAACCGTCTGTACCTCAGGATTCAATTTTTTAATTGTCTTTAGGTTACTGATACGAGAATCACATATTTCGTTAGGACCTAGATCAATTAACTCTTTAAGAAACAATTCATTCCCACAGAGTACTTTAGAAACTACTGCCCAATCTATTTTATTATCCGTGAAGAGCTTATCTAGGTACAGATAATTCTTCTTTAGTTTTTCTTTATGAAGTTCTATAAATGCCATAATTATTTTATCAATCTTGGAATTTTAGCTGGTAGCCTAGTTAAAAGCTCATAGTTCAATTGATCACTCAACTCACTAAATGATGCTACGCTAATCTCAACATCACCGTCCTTCCCAATGAGTGTTACTACATCGCCTCGTTTTACGTCTTCTAGGTCCGTTACATCTATTGCCATATTATTCATGTTTACCATGCCTATAACTGGCACTCTAACGCCCTGCACAGAGACTCTCCCTGTATTGCTTAACGAACGACTAAACCCATGAGAATAACCGATAGGAACCAATGCTATTTTAGTATCCTTTTGGGTTAAATAGGTAGTGCCATAGCCTACAAACTCTCCCATCTCTACTTTTTTCACACTCATGATGGTACTTTTCCAACTGATTAATCGGCGTAAGCGATCTGCTTTATCTTTTTTATCTTTCAGAAATTCAATAAAAATTTCTCTACTTGGCCAAAAACCATATTGGAGAATCCCAATACGCACTAAATCTCCCTGCATATCAGGTAGCCGAATACTCGCCGCAGAACAACATGAGTGCAGTAGTTCTGCTTTAATTCCTTCCTTTTCAAATCGCGAAACAAAATTTTTGAAGCTATGTTTCTGCTTTTCAACACGTACATAATTTGCTATACTCTCTGCACCAGCATAATGTGTACATATTCCAGTAATCTCTAAATGATCACTGTTTTCTTTTAAGGTCGCAATAAGACTATCAATCTCATCATGCCCAAAACCCGTACGATTCATCCCTGTTTCCAGCTCTATGTGAATTCTAGCTCTTCTCTTCAATGCTTTGGCAGTATTGATTGTGTTTTTCAAACGGTCAAATTCAAAAACAAAAAAGGAAATATTATTCTCAATAGCCCATTTAATATCCCCATTATCAATATGTCCCATGATCATGATGTCAGTATCCAAGCTTTTCTTTACTTCAAATACTTCCTTGGCTTCATCTGCACTATGAACTGAGAAATGATCAATACCCAATGATTCTGCCATGGGGACAAAATCTTGAATTCCATGACCATACGCATTCCCTTTCACTACTGAAGAAATACGAGTTCCTTCTCCAATAATTCCTCTTAAAAAATCAATATTATTAGCTAATGCCTCTGTGCTTAGCTCTATGTAGGATGTACTAGTCATTTAGCGCTTTTGCGATGATGGTGGTAAACATATTTATGCCAGTTGGTATAATTTCATCTGGAAAATCATAATCTGGATTGTGTAGTGCAGGACAATCTACCCCAGAACCTATTCCAAACATGGCTCCTTTATGCTTTTCAGTGAATAAACCAAAGTCTTCACCCCATTTGAATGGCGTAGTTCTTTCTTCTTGCTCCAATTTGTTTTCACCTATTGATTCTTGAATCAACTTCACAGCATCAGGATGATTCTGATTGGAGGAGAATTCTTCCGTCCAAGAGATTGTTGATTTTAACCCATAATTCTGAACTATTTCATCCGTCCTATTGAGAATGTCTTTGCATAAATTATTCATAGTCTCATTGTTCCAAGTACGAAGCGTATAGTGTATTTCACCATGTCCGGCGGTCACCCCGTAGGACAACTCTCCCATATGGATATAAATAGGTGAAGTCAGCGCAAAATCATCTTTATTCAAATCTGGTTGGCTTACTTTTTCAAACATTTTTACCAGATCTGATATAGCTCCAGCAGGATTAATACCTAGCTCTGGTTCTGCAGCATGTGAGGTCTTACCATCCAATTTGATAATAATACTCTTTGCAGCTGCTGTAAAAGACCCTTCTCTACAAACGATAGTATGAAGTGGGTATTTAGGGAGATTGTGTAACGCAAAAACTAAATCAGGATTGAAATCAAACTTGGTATCTGCTAAAACTGCTTTTGCTCCTTCACCATTTTCTTCAGCAGGTTGAAACAAGAGAATCACTTTGCCATTTGAAATAGGATTGTCTTTTAAATGTTTAGCTACACCACACATAATAGTAGTGTGTCCATCATGACCGCATTTGTGTGAAACTCCCTCAAAAAGAGATTTGTGTTCAAAATCATTAATCTCTTGAATAGGAAGTGCATCATGATCCGATCGAAGCATAATGGTCTTTCCTTGTTTCACAGAATCGAATATGACCATTACACCAGTGATTCCAACTTCTATTCCATCAATTTCATGTTGCTCAAGAAAGGAAATTATTCGCTTTTGAGTTTCAATTTCATTTTGAGAAACTTCAGGATGCTGATGTAGTTCTTTTCGAAATGCTATTAAATCCATTATGATGGTCTTTTCCATCTCATTTCCAAGTATTTATTAGTGAATCCCAGTTTCTCGTAAAGAAACTTAGCAGGATTGTTTGGCTCTACATGTAGT
>CAYGTD010000274.1:0-5070 GCA_964352725.1 uncultured Roseivirgaceae bacterium | reverse complement strand
TCTATCTCTGACAATCCAAGCTCCTTAATCCCAGGGGTATCAATAAGAGCAGACTTATCATCCATGTAGAAAAGTTCAGCAAATGTGGTTGTATGAACTCCCTTGTTAGCAAAATCGGAAACTTTCTTTACTTCTTGCTTTGCTTGAGGTACTAGCTGATTAATCAGAGTGGACTTTCCTGCACCGCTATGACCAGAAATTAAGCTTGTTCGTTCACTGAAAATCTCTGCGACTGATGATACATCTTGCTCGAATGAGGATAAATATACACGATACCCAATGCTTTGATAAATAGACTTCAGTTCATTGTATAACTTGATTTCTTTCTCCGCATACAGATCCTTTTTATTAAAGATAATAACACCCGGAATTCGAAAAGCTTCAAGCGTAATTAAGAAGCGATCAATAAAACCAACTGAAGTTCGAGGCATCTTTAAGGTGACAATTAAAACGCCTTGATCTACATTACTGGCAATCATATGGTCATGTCCCTTTTTTCTCGGGCTCTGCCGGATGACATAATTTTTCCTGTCTTCGATTTTTGTAATCACCCATTCACCTTCAACATCATTAGGTTCCAAAATCACCCAATCTCCGACAGCAATAGGATTAGTTATTTTTTTATTGTCAAGTTTAAATTTACCTCTCAATCTAGCAATTCGCTTCTTCCCCTCAGCCTTCACCTCATACCACAATCCTGTCGATTTTGTAACTAAACCTCTCATTTGAAGCGAATGTAATAAAAAAGGCCAATCATAAATTGATTGGCACTCTAACCTATATTGAATATATTTTTATTGAATGGGAGATATACAGAGTAATAATCCCTGTTGGCATTCATTGCGGTATGCTATGTTCTACAAAACCTCACTATTTTTAAGAAGGTTACAATAAAATCAAAAACCAGCCGGTAAGCAATTCTTTCAATACCTCCAAACCGAAAGTTAATTCGACCAATACATAGAATGAATGGATTGTTTCCAATCAATTACTTTCAATATTTATTTAGCTTTACGGAATTACTAATTATCACATAATGAAACAAATAAGAAAACTACTATTTGTACTACTCACCACACCTCTCATTTATTCATGCGGGGAAGCAGGTGTAGGCTTTGATGTTGCTGCAGAACTTCCAATAGATATTGGTACTGTTCAAATAGACATTCCTGGCTCAGGCGTGCCAATACCTTTCTCCATCCCTACTGAAACTTTAGTTTTCAATTATCGACTTAATGATGTGGATGGCTTTGAGGATGCCTTAGACGACATTAGAAGTAATGGAGCAGAAGTATTTCTGAACGGCATTGCATATGAATTTACTGGCATTAATGATCCTGATGAAACATATGACGAAAGGGTGCCAATAGAGAATGTTTCAATGGTCTTCAAAAATGATCAAACTCAAGTCGAAATTGGAAGTATTACTATCTTGGATCCTTCAGATGGGTTGTTGGGAAATACGTCCAAAACCCAGATTGACATTACTGTAATTAGGCAAATACTGAGCAATGAATTATTATCTTCTCAATCATTAAGTGTTGACTTTGTTATTGATTTAGGAAGTGTTGATGCACCTATCAACAACGAAGAAATAGATTTTAATATCGAAGTATATTTTGATGCTGCCATAAGAGTAAGAGATATCGCCAATTAAAAAATTGAATAATGAAAAAGAATATTATAATAGTATTAATTGCGCTAATTCCATTTATTGGTAAGGCACAGATAGATTTTGGCTCCTTTCTAGAAGCTGGTGTGCAAGATGCTGAAACAATTATGGAAAAATATCTTGAGCCAACATTTCTTGGACTTGGATATGGTATTAATAGCGGCTGGTATAATACAGCCAAACCACATAAGACGCTTGGATTCGATATTACTGTGAGTACTACATTGGCAAGAGTACCGTCAGAAGGACAATTTTTCACAATTAATGATGCTGACTATGACAATATAAGGGTTGTACCTACTTTGGACGCTCAAGGAAATCAAGGTCAAATAATCAGAAATTCCCCAACACTTTTTGGTCCAAATCTACCCAACGAAGAATTACCATTTTTAGAATACACTTCTTCAGATGGAAGTGTAGTCAAGTTAAGTGCTCCGACTGGATTAGGAATGGATGAGGTTCTTCCTTTCAATGCTGTACCATCACCGATGGTTCAAGTAGGCATTGGACTTTTTAAGAATACTGAATTGAAATTAAGAATAGTTCCAAAACTTGAAGGCGATGAATTCTCCTTTGAGATGTTTGGAGTGGGTGTAATGCATGATTTGAAGCAGTGGGTGCCTGGATTTAAGCAACTTCCTATTGATGTTTCTGGATTTGTAGGATGGAACAGAATGACAGCTCAGTATTTTCTAGACCCAGACGGTGCACCAGATCAAATTGCTCAGTTTACTACGGGTGGTTTTACGCTTCAAGGATTAGTATCAAAAAAGATTGCTTTCATTACACTTTTCGGCGGAGTTGGAATAGCTAATACTAGAACGACATTTGATTTATTAGGTGATTATGATTCTGACGATGTAGATCTACCGGATGATCCAATTAATTTCGAATATACCTCTACAGGTCCACGAATGAATGTTGGTTTCAGAATGAAGTTATTGATATTGACTATTCATGCTGATTATGCTATTCAAAAGTATAGCACACTTACCACTGGTATTGGTATCAGTATCAGATAAGAAAACATTAAGTCTCAAACGAAGAAAAGTCCCGTCAAAAACGGGACTTTTTCTTTTACTGTCAAACAGGTGTATGAATAAATTTGTGTTATGCAATAGTAAATACCCCTAAAAAGCAAAAGGTAACCTTACCTAGAGAAAAAAAATGAAAAAAATTTTATTTGTATGTCTTGGAAATATTTGTAGGTCTCCTTTAGCAGAGGCTATATTCAATGAAAAAGTAAGAAAAAAAGGTCTTTCTGATCGTTTCATCGCAGATTCAGCAGGCACGGCTAATTATCATGTGGGAGCAAATCCTGACCAAAGATCAGTTGATATTGCTCTGAGTCACGGTGTTCCTATCAAGCACAAGGGTCAGCAATTCAAGAAAAAGCATGCAGAAGAATTTGATTACCTTATTGCAATGGATGATTCCAACTATCAAAATATGGTTACTGAAATTGGAAGTGAACCTGAAACATTATTTCTCATGAGATATTTTGATCTTAAAGGAAAAGGTCAGAATGTTCCAGATCCCTATTATGGTGGAATGAATGGTTTTGAGAATGTCTATCAAATATTGGATCGTTCTATTGACGAACTCCTTGAATTCTTGCAGAAGTAATTATCTTTCCTTCATAAAGCGCCAAAACAAATGAAAAAATTAACATTACTTTTTATAGCAATAGTGGGCCTCATCGGATTTCAATGTTCTGATGTACCACTAAGCGGAAGATCTCAATTGAAATTGATCGGGAATGACAAAATATTCCCTATGAGCTTTGATCAATATGATCAGGTAAAAAAAGAAAGTAAAATAATCACTGGAACAGCTGATGCAGCGACAATAAAAAAAGTTGGTTCTCGAATACAAAAGGCTGTAGAACAGTACTTTCAAGATCAAGGAGAGGCTAATTACTTAAATGACTATCAATGGGAATTTAACCTTATTGAAGACGATGCAATGGTAAATGCATGGTGCATGCCAGGTGGAAAAGTGGCCTTCTACACAGGGATCATGCCTATCTGTAAGGATGAAGCGGGCGTTGCAGTAGTAATGGGACATGAGATAGCACATGCAATAGCCAATCACGGAAGTGAGCGCATTAGTCAGCAGTATGCTGCTCAGGCAGGACTTGCCGCAGTGAGTGTGATCGTTACAGGAAGTGGATCAGCAACAATTCCTGCTGATCTCATTATGCAAGGAGCAGGTGCAGCAACTTCTGTTGGCATTTTGTCTTTCTCGAGGAAACACGAGTCTGAAGCTGATAAATTGGGATTGTATTTTATGGCAATGGCGGGCTATAATCCACAAGAAGCTCCTACTTTTTGGGAGCGAATGGCTGCCAATAGTGGTGGACAATCACCACCTGAATTTCTATCTACTCACCCATCTCATAGCACCAGAATCAGTGATTTAAAAAAAGCAATGCCCGAGGCAATGAAGTACTATCGAACTAGCAATTAACTATGAAGCCAAGTGGCCTTTTTTCGTTTCTTAAAACACTCAAAGGTTTCCTTGGAAAGGATCGAGCAGAAAAAATCAGTGACTATACATTAGCACGCCAGTCCATTAATTTTAAGGATAATCTAAAATTGTGGATGAAAGATTCGCTGTTTCTTTCAATAGGGATCCTCTCAGCAGGATTCGGATTGAAAGGTTTCTTATTGCCCAATGATTTTATTGATGGAGGTGTTACTGGTATCTCGCTATTAACCAGTGCTGTTACTGGGTATCCATTACCTATCCTCATTGTCATTATCAACATTCCATTTATAGTGCTAGGCTATTTTCAGATAGGCCGAATGTTTGTCTTCAAAAGCATTCTTGCCATTTTGGGTTTAGCCATCGCCTTGACATTTATTGATTACCCAATCATCACCTCAGACAAGCTATTAGTTTCTGTTTTTGGAGGCTTCTTTCTTGGAGCAGGGATTGGACTTTCTGTAAGAGGTGGAGCTGTTCTCGATGGTACAGAGGTTTTGGCAATTTACTTAGGGAGAATTACAGGTCTTACAATTGGCGATTTAATTCTAATTTTCAATATTTTTATATTCTCCGCTGCTGCCTATTTACTGAGCATTGAAATCGCACTCTACGCTATTCTTACCTATTTAGCAGCTTCCAAAACAGTCGATTTCGTGATTGAAGGAGTAGAAGAATACATTGGGGTGATCATCATTTCCAAAAGAAGCGAAGCATTAAGATTGATGATTACGGAAAAAATGGGTCGAGGAGTTACGCTCTATCAAGGATCAAGTGGATATGGTCCCAAAGAGAATCTGACGGATACAGAAATCATCTATTCTGTTATTACGCGACTTGAGATTGGAAGTCTTCAAAATGCTATAAAAAAGATTGATCCAGAGGCTTTCATTGTGATGAATAGCGTAAAA
>CAYGTD010000273.1:0-5107 GCA_964352725.1 uncultured Roseivirgaceae bacterium | reverse complement strand
ATCCATTATCATCATATACCATTGCTCCATTCTCATC
Organism: uncultured Roseivirgaceae bacterium; assembly: GCA_964352725.1. Lineage (GTDB taxonomy): Bacteria > Bacteroidota > Bacteroidia > Cytophagales > Cyclobacteriaceae > Ekhidna. The sequence continues at coordinate 5,070 of CAYGTD010000273.1, read as the reverse complement.
ACGGAGTGTTCTTGGACCCCAAAGGATACCATGCTGCTGACCTTCAACTGCTCGATTATTTACCCCATTTAGACCTGTTTCTAAAGCAAATGATTCTAAGCCGACAAGATCGGTCACCTCATTTCTATTCTGGAAATACATCAACTTTAGATTAATGTTCCAATCTGCACTTCTGTAAATGTTATAACCTAGTTCAAGCTCAACTCCTTTATTTTCCATAGCAGCAGCATTTGAATATAACTCGTCATATCCCCTTGAATTAGCAATTGGGAAATTCAATAAAATATCAGTGGTACGATTAAAATAATATGTTCCACTTAATACCAATCGATCTTTCAAAAATCTAAGATCGGTACCTATTTCTACTTCACGCTTTCTCTCCGGATTCAAAGATGGATTACCAAGATTTGAGCTAGGAACAAATCCTCCAACACCAAAAAGGCCAGCATTAAGAGACCCACCTAACTGATCTGAATAATTGGGAGTTACATATTCAGGAAATGTGTTGAATCTAGATGGTTGTACGCCAACCTCGGCATAGGATGCTCTAAGCTTTCCAAACGAAAATAGGTCTGACTGAAGACCTGGCAATTTACTGAATTGCCAAGCGACAGATGTAGAAGGAAATAGAAATGCATTATCTGATTGTTGACCAAAAGTAGAAGCCCACTCTGCTCTTAAAGTTGCATTGAAGAAGACTTGATTATATGCAGAGAAGTTAGCGGAAGTATAGGTGGCCACTGTTCTTTCTATGCCGTAGGTGGATGTTGGATTCCTGTTTTCTGGAAGTGAGTTGTCCACATCTAAAATATCATCTGCTATATCAGTGAAAATAATAAAGTTTTCAATTGCCGTTCCTTCAACAACGCGCTCTTTATTGTTATAATTGAAACCAACCAATATATCACCATCAAAATTGGAATTGAAAGCCTTGCTTGCCTTAGCTATGTAGTCCATATTAAATATGCTATTTGTTGCATATTCTTTCACCATTCTGCCTCCTACAAAGGTAGATGCACCGCCAGGTGTATAAAACTCGTTACCTCGTTCGCCAAATTTATCGATACCAATTCTGGCTATTAAATCCAACCATTCCGTCGGTTTAACCGTCAAATTCATACTGGCAATAATACGATCGACAGTAGACCTATTTTCTTGCTCGTTGATAGTCCAAAGTGGATTATTGAATCCTACATTAGTACTAGCACCAATTGGATTTCTATAAGATCTCTGTCTATTTGGTATTGCAGCTGCTGTGCTAGACGAAAAGTAATCTCCTCGATATCCAGAAATATCAAAATCTGCAGGAGTTCTTAGGAAGCCAAGATAAAGTCCATTATTACTAACAGATCTTCGAATGGCATTGGATGTAGTCTTTGTGTATTTGAGAGAAGTATTCAAATCAACTATTTTCCCTAACTTATTTCGTGTAGTCAGTGATGCAGTTGTTCTTCTTAAATCACTATTTCTTATGATTCCCTCCTGATTAAAATCGCCGATACTTAAACGAACTGAGCTTAATTCATTTCCTGCTTCTACGCTAAGATTGTTCTCAAGGAAATAACCAGTTTGAAATATCTGATCGAAATTGCTATCGTCATAAATATCCCTTGAATTCTTCGTAGTGATCGGATAATACGTACTGCCATTTTGATCTACAAAAAATCCACCCGATGTGTTCAAATTATCTGATTCCCCAGATCTATCTAATATCTTATCTCCCCAAGAATAAGGAGTAGTATTACTATAATTTCCATTAGTGCCCTGACCAAATGTGCTTTGAACTGGATATTTTACGTTGATTTTATCGATAGAATACGTCGAATTATAAGTGACTTTCATTTTCTGATTTAGCTTACCACTTTTCGTCGTTATATATATCACTCCTCCCAATGCTTGGGTACCCCATAGTGCTGCTGCAGACGCTCCCTTTAATACCGACATACTCTCAATGTCATTCGGGTTTATGTCATTCAATCGTGACTGAACAGCGAAGTTGTTATTGTTACCTCTGATATCATTACTGATTGGTATTCCATCTAAAATGATCAACGGCTGAGAGTTACGATCAATGGATGATACACCACGTATCTGAATGTATGCACCAGCTCCAGGGTCTCCAGAGTTTCTTGAAATCCTCACACCTGTAGATTTTCCAGATAGTGAGTTTAATACAGATGTTTCAGCAGCGCCCTTAATTACAGCGTTAGAAACAGTGGACGTAGCATATCCTACCTCATCTTTACGCTCCTCAAATCCTAGCGCAGTTACAACAACTTCACCAAGTACAGAGACATCTTCCATTAAGGTGACATTTATCCGACTATTGGATCCAACCTGTATTTCTTGAGAGGTAAACCCTAAGGAACTTATTTGCAGTACAGATGATGATCCCTGTACTGATATAGAAAATCGTCCATCAATGTCTGAAACAACGCCATTGCTTGTTCCTTTTTCAAGGATGGTGGCGCCAAAAAGGGATTCATTATTTTGATCAATAATTTTCCCAGAAACAATCACCTGAGCAAACAGGTGACTACCAAACGGAAGTAGGGCAAGAAAGCCAATTAGGTATAGTCTATTCATATCACTAGAGGTTTTGGGTAAGTTGATTTATCTTAACATCATAGAAATAATTAAACACTTAAAATGCTACTTATTTCTAACTCAATTCAACATTTTGAATTTTGCTTACAACAATCCTAGTGAGAATATTTGAATATAAAATAGCTTTAAAGAATTATATCAATATTTATCGAACTTCAACGAATTTCAACGAATCAATAAATTGAATATCAATAAGTTAACCTAATGAAAACTCCCTATAGTGATTTTGTAAATAAGTTGAAAAAACTGTATGGTTCGTTCGATGAAGAGCATAAAAAATTTGAGAAAGCACCTAATTCTGAAATATCAAGAGAACTTGGTTACAGCGATGCACAGTTTTCGAGGCTAATCAATGATACTGCCACTGAGGGAGAATACAACAGAGCCAATCAAAATGCAGAACGTATTTTAACACTTATACGTTTGGAGAATGAAATAAAGAATGTCCGTTCTGGTAGTTCTCGAAAAAAATATATTGGTATTGCCCTATTTTTGATTTTGATAAGTGTCAGTTTGGGGTTCATGATTCATGATCAACTAAAGAGTTATAATGTAACTTCTGAGTCGTCAAGATATGACATGCTTAAATGGACGTTCGACTCGAATTTTATAAATCCTTACAAAGGACTTAGAGAATTACCTGCAGATTGTGATTATCAATGTTACAAGTATCAAGGTAGATGGGAGCTCAAGGATAAATACAAAATGCCTTTCTTAAGAGAAAGCAGTGGATTTCATTACTTGGCTAAAACAGTAGTCGCTTATGTAAGATGTCTCCCTAATGGTAATCCATCCGGAAAATTCATGACTGGTTATGAATATCAAGAACATGAAATATGGTATGATATTCAGGAAAGGCCTATTGATTCATTTATAAATGATAACGGAACTACATTAAAGTCATATAGTGAGCTTAAATTTGAAGAGAGCGATGACTTTGTGAAAATTGGAACAATTCATTCATTTTATTCTAATGATTTTACGATTGATTCCGCTTTGATCCACAGAAAAGGTCAGGATATTGGAAGAGATATTGAGTTCGTTACCGACGATGAATTGGAAGAAAAAATCAACAATAAGGCTCTTTTAAAAAAAATAAAAAGAGAAATGACGTTGATAGTGCAGGATCCTTTGCGAGATTTTTCACAACCTAGTTCTTGCGATCCAGCCATATTGGCTTCAAGTGATTTTCATGCTATTTCCAATGGAACAGAATTATCCTTCAAGTGTCAAATGACCACAGCAGGAAGGTTCTTAATCAATTACTCAAAAACTTATGTATTGAAGGATCAGTTCATAAAGGAACGATGTGTTGTTAGCAGTAATTAAAATTAGTATTTGATATATTCTCTAAACCCAAAAAATGAAGTGATTGACTTCTAAGTATAAATAGACTTGGCCCTAAACTATTAACTTCAGACCTGAACCGAAGCTATACTACCGAGACGAAAAGGACGATCCAGATACTTATAAAGCCAAGTCATTAAATGATTGTTACTACCACCCCCAAGTTCCAGGAGCACCCTTGAATGGGCCTACAATGTTCTTAGTGATCCATCCTCCATAGAAATCTCCTTCCTGAGCCTGAACCTTTTCATCATTTACATAACAGGCCTCCATTTTGTGTGCGTAAACGGAGACGGTATCTTTCAGCTGTTCAAATGCCTTTGTTGGATTTTTATAACCCCAAGCTGCATGCTTGTCGACCTTCCCTCCCACCTGAATGTCGTAGTAGTTTGCTTTGCCTTTAAACTCACAGAATGAACTACCATCAACAGGAATAAGTAAACCTGCCTTGAAATCTGTTGTGGGGATATAATAGGTTGGCGGATGGCTGGTTTCCAACACACGGTACGCTCTATTACTATCAGCTATCACTTCGCCATTATAAACTATACGCAAATGAGCATTGGTAACTTCCAGCCGAGGCGGCCTTGGATAATCCCATACGGATTCCTGACCAGGTTTTGGAGTAATGCGTTTGATGTTCATATTTAGATAACTGGCCAAATTCTACAATGTTCAATGTGAAATCCATGCTGAGCATTAAAATTCCATTAATCATTCGATAAGTCTAAACATTTCCGAACCTCTCCTACTTAATAAGTAATGAGTGAACAAGTTAAAGAGAAGGAATCCGCACTAAATGTATTAGGCACTCAATTGGAACAATGCGGAATAGACCCAATTACGGGATTCTACCGCGATGGGTGTTGCAATACGGGACCGTTAGATAGTGGTACTCATACCGTGTGTGCTGTCATGACGGAGGAATTTCTATCTTTTACTAAATCACAGGGAAATGACTTGTCTACACCCATGGCTATCTATGGCTTTCCAGGACTTGAACCAAATGATCGCTGGTGCCTTTGTGTGACGAGGTGGAAACAAGCATTTGATTCGGGTTGTGCTCCTAATGTTGTATTAGAAGCCTCACATGCCAAATCACTGGAAGTAGTCACA
>CAYGTD010000272.1:0-5114 GCA_964352725.1 uncultured Roseivirgaceae bacterium | reverse complement strand
GGTCTCACATTCAACTTATACAGATTGGTATTTAGTCTAGAAGGATACACTCGATTAGATAAGAATACGAACAATAGATCATTTTCAGGATCAGCCCATACCAATGTGCCTGTATATCCAGAATGCCCATAACTACGATAGCTAGCACTCTTCGCGACACTGCTTATGATAGAATCATACTCCAAAAGTGGTTTGTCAAAGCCAAGCCCTCTCCTATTCTCATTGTTTGGATACTGAGCTGTAGTGAATAGATCAATTGTTTGAGGTTTAAGGTATTGAACAGAATCATACGTGCCTTCATTTAAGAGCATTGACCAAACCTTGGCAACATCCATTGCATTGCCAAAAAGTCCAGCGTTTCCAGAAATGCCTTTCATCATAATAGCTCCCTCGTCATGCACCACACCGTGTATATTGGTATATCGAAAGAAGGTATCTATCTCAGTTGGTACTATTTGAGAGCTGCTGAATTTATTTAGCGGATTGAATCCAAGTGTTTCTGCACCAAGTGAATCATAAAAATGGTTTGCCAAATAATTCTCATACTTCTCTCCCGATAATCGTTCCACCATTTCAGGGATTAAGTAGAAAAACAAACCTGAATACCGATACTTTTTCACATCGGATACTTCAGATTCTCTAATCATCTTCTTAATCTTTTTGTAAAAATCTTGATGAAGAAACAAGCTATCAGAAAGTGGGTACTCATATTGTTCATCCCATCCATACTTTATCGTTTTGTTTTTAAATTTTCCATTTTTCTTTTGCGACTCTTTATAAAATGGAATCCAAGGGTACAAACCAGCCTGATGAGCCAAAACTTCTCGGATAGTTAACCTTCCAATCTTTCTACCTATTCCATCAATATAATCTCTCAGTGGGTCATCTAGTCTAATTTCCCCATTTTCATACAATTTCATCAATGCAAGAGTTGCTCCCATCACTTTAGTGACGGATGCTAAATCATAAATATCATTTACGGCTACTCTTCTCAGAGAGTCATAGGTGTGATAACCATAAGACTGAAAGAAGATTATACTATCCTTGTGTGAAGCATATATAATGCATCCAGGAAAGGCTTGTTGATTAATAGCATCAATGACAACACTATCTATCTTATTTGTGAGAATTTCAAAGTTAGTTTCGATTTCTAAACCCTGAGCATATATTGTAATGGATACTACGAATAAAATGAAGCTAAATGTACGACGGCAATTCTGCATGATCTAATTTTGGGATTCCCCACAACATTACCAAAATATCATCTTTTACATTCAGATATAAATAAATGAGAAGAAAATATTTCATTATAGACTTTGACAGCACTTTCACTCAAGTAGAAGCTCTCGATATTCTAGCTGAAATTTCGCTGAAAAATGATAGCACCAGAGATCAGGCCATTGCTGAAATCAAATCAGTCACTGATAAAGGCATGGATGGAAGCCTTTCATTTAGGGAGTCTTTGAAGGCCAGAGTGGATATTCTAAAAGCCAATAAATCTCATCTACCAGAATTAATTGAACGCCTTGGCAAACTCATCTCGCCTTCATTTCATCGTAATGCTGAATTTATAAAAAATAACAAGGACAGCATTTTCATTATTTCAAACGGATTCAAAGACTTTATCGTCCCCATTGTTGGTCATTATGGAATAAATCCGGAGAATGTATTTGCCAACACATTCAAATATGATGAGAATGATGATATAGTTGGATTTGATGAAACCAACATTCTCTCTGAAAACAACGGAAAACCAAAACAAATAGAATCACTACATCTTGATGGTGAAATATTTGTTTTAGGGGATGGATTCACCGATTTTGAAATAAAGAAAGCTGGACTTGCTAACAAGTTTTATGCTTTTACTGAAAATGTGAGACGTGAAAATGTATTAAGCCAAGCGGATCATGAAGCTCCTTCGTTAGATGAATTTTTGTTTTCCCAAAATTTGGAGCGTGCCCACTCCTATCCAAAGAATAGAATCAAAGTCTTGTTGCTTGAAAATATTCATCAATCAGGAATAGATAAATTAAGAGCAGAGGGATATCAAGTAGTTGCGCACACATCTGGTATGACTGAGGAAGTATTATGTGAAGCTATTAAAGACGTAAGTATCCTTGGAATACGATCTAAAACGATTGTAACAGAGAAAGTACTTTCTAATGCTAAAAGACTTTTGGCTATTGGAGCCTTCTGTATTGGAACCAACCAAATAGATATAAATGAATGTTTAAAGAAAGGAATAGCAGTATTTAATGCTCCATTTTCCAATACAAGGTCAGTCGTAGAGCTGGCCATTGCGGAGATTATTCTTTTGATGAGAAATCTTCCAGATAGGCTAGCAAAAATGCACGAAGGAAAATGGGAAAAATCTGCTGAAGGAAGTTTTGAGGTAAGAGGCAAAAGATTAGGTATTGTGGGCTATGGAAAAATTGGATCTCAGCTCTCTGTTTTAGCGGAATCTTTAGGACTCAATGTTCAATACTTTGATATAGAAGATAAATTAGCGCTAGGAAATGCAACTCAATGTACATCATTGAACCAACTATTAGAGACGTCAGATATTGTCAGCCTTCATGTGGATGGGAGACCAGAAAATGAGCATATCATTGGTGATACTCAGTTTTTAAAAATGAAAGATGGAGTTGTTTTCGTAAATCTCAGTAGAGGTCACATCGTAGATATTGAATCCCTCGCCAATCATATTAAATCTGGAAAAATTCATGGCGCTAGTATAGATGTTTTTCCGGAAGAGCCTATGAACAATGATCATCCTTTTCAGTCACCATTAATGGGATTAAGAAACACTATTCTTACTCCTCACGTTGGAGGTAGTACCATGGAGGCTCAAGAAAATATAGCAGAATTTGTTCCTGGGAAAATTATCGAATATATAAATACAGGTTCTACTTCCAATAGTGTCAATTTCCCTAACATTACTTTACCTAGTTTAAGTAAAGCCCATCGCTTTATTCATATTCATAAAAATGAACCTGGTGTGCTCGCGGAAATCAACAAAATATTAGCGCTCCATGGAATTAACATTACCGGTCAATACTTAAAAACGAATGAAATCGTTGGGTATGTGATCACTGATATTGATAAAAAATATCAAGAAGAGGTTATTAATGATCTTAAATTGATAAAAGGCACTATAAGATTCAGAGTTTTGTATTAAGTTTAATGCAAATTGATTAACCACCAAATCTTCGAGCTTATAAATGCCGTATATAAGCTAATTTTATAAATAATGAGTTACCCTCTAAATTGGAAATCCTTAAGCACGATAAAAGAGTTTGATCAACTGATCGAAAGCTCTCGAACTAAGCCTGCGCTAGTTTTTAAACATCGTCCTTCTTCCCAAGAAAGCTCAAAAGTGAAAGAAATGCTCGAGCATGATTGGACATTTACTCCTGATCAAATGGATTTGTTCATTGTAGATGTGATGAAAGACAAAGATGTTGCCTCTGAAGTAACAGAAAATGCAGGCGTAATGAACGAATATCCACAGGTATTACTCTTTGCCGATGGAGTTACCATGTATGATGAATCTCACGAGATGATTAATGTAAAGAAAATAAAGCTTGCATTGAAAATCATTAATCGAACATTTAGATGGATGGAAACTCGAGCCTAAATCGCTTTTTCAATTAATAAGAATTTATCTTAGCTCTTTAATACAAAGAGCTTTTTTTATGTCCAATAAAATCTATTTCACACCAGGTCCAGCGCAATTATTTTATACACTTCAAGATCATTTAAAATCAGCTTTATTTCACGACATAGGCTCTATTTCACATAGAAGCAAAGAATTCATAAAGATCACACAAGAGACGCAAGAAAATTTAAAAACTCTTCTTGAATTACCTGATGAATATGATGTGTTCTTTCTCAATTCTGCCAATGAAGCTTGGGATAGAATTATTCAAAACTTAATCATTGCTCATTCCCATCATTTCGTGAATGGATCGTTCAGTGAGAAATTTTATGATTTTGCTATTGATCATAAAATGAAAAGCACAAAAAATTCCGTTGGTGATGGAAAATCATTCTTAGATTTTAATATACCCGAAAGCACGGAGCTAATAGGTATTACGAAAAACGAGACGAGTGTTGGATATTCATTTTCAGAACTGGAAATAGAAACCATTAGAGCAAATCATCCAAATAAATTAATTGCATTAGATGTGGTGAGTGCATGCCCTTCTGTCCCTATCAATTTTTCAAATGTAGATACTGCATATTTCTCCGTACAAAAATGTTTTGGGATGCCTCCTGGATTAGGTATTTGGATTGCGAATGAAAGGTGCCAAGAAAAGGCAAAGCAAAAAGCAAAAGGCATCTCCATAGGTTCTTATAGAACACTACCGAATCTTAAAAAATTTGGTTCCAAGCATCAAACTCCTGAAACTCCCAACACATTGTTTATATATCTCTTGGGCAAAATTGTGAAAGACATGTTAGACGTAGGATTAAAAAAGCTTAGAAACGATACAACCTATAAAGCTGCTATCCTAAACCAAATGGTGATAGATCATCCCAAACTTTCTCACTTTGTAGAATCTAAAGAGCATCGCTCTAAAACTACCATTGTTGCAAAAACAGATAATGCATCAGAGATTATTGACGAGATATCTAAAAAGGGATTGATCCTTGGAGGCGGATATGGTCCTCATAAAGAAGATCATATAAGAATTGCTAACTTTCCCACGCATTCGAAAGAGACTGTAGAAATGCTGTGTGATTTACTTATGAAATAAAAATATAATTTGGCTATCAGAAATATTATTACTTCAAATAGGCTTTTATATTAGGATTTCAAGCCGAAACCAAAAAATATTTTGATTTATAAACAAACTCATTTGCAAGTAGCTTCGTTATTACACTAATTTTGCACCCAAATTATAGCGCCACTTAAAAAAATGATATCCACTCTTAAAAAAATTATAGTTTGCCTCGATCATTCAGAAATGGATCAAACCATTTTAAAAAATGCATGTGAGATCAGTAAAGCTGCTGGAACCACAAGTATCACATTTATTAATGTGATTAAGGATTTCAATTTACCTGACGCTATCAAAAAAGACTTTCCTGAATTACTAAAAAATGCATTA